>DASZYH010000331.1:0-18702 GCA_035545515.1 Opitutaceae bacterium | reverse complement strand
GCCGCCAACGGCGGAACCCTGACGGCGTTCGGGGACGGGCCTGACCTGGACGCTTACGCCGGTTCGCTCGCCGGAGTCCAAACGCAGATCGTGCGGCTGCCGCGCGCCGCGGGCGCGAATGCCGCGTGGCATCTGCTGGGTGCGGGATATCGCGCGCGCCGGCTCGGGGCGGACGTGCTGCTGCTTCCCGCCGCGAATCGCCGCATCGCCGCCTGGTCTCCCGTGCCGGTGGTGGCCGTCGTGCACGACCTGGCGCAGCTCCGGGTGGAGAGAAAATACGACCCGTTGCGCATGTTCTATTTTCGCCGGATTCTCCTCCCGGCTTTCCGGCGACCGGCTGCCTTGGTGGCAATCAGCCAGGCGACGCGCAACGACCTGACTACGACGCTGCGGCTGCCGGCCGAACGCGTCCGCGTCGTCTACAACGGCGTGAATCCCGCCGCATACCGGGTCTGCGATGCGGAAAACATCCGCCGGGCGCGCGCGGCCGCCGGGCTGGCCGAGCGCCCCTATCTGCTTTACCCCGCCCGCCTCGAACATCCGGGCAAGAACCACGTCCGACTTCTGCAGGCGTTTGCACGCTCGGGTCTCGCCGCAACGCACGTCCTGGCGCTCTCGGGGGCGGACTGGGGAGCGGAGCCCCTGATCCGGGCGAAGATCGACGAGCTGCGACTTTCCGGGACGGTGCGCCTCCTGGGATTTGTCGGGCAGCTCGCTCCGCTCCTCGCCGGAGCGGACGCCGTGCTGATGCTGGGCTTGCACGAGGGATTCGGGCTCCCGCCGCTCGAGGCTCTCAGCGCGGGCCGGCCGGTGTGTGTCGCCAACACCGGTGCGCTGCCCGAGGTCGTCGGACCGTTCGGCGTCCAGTGCGACCCGCTGAGCGAGCACTCGATCGCCGAGGCGCTGCGGCAGGTCGTCAGCGATGAGGCGATCCGAACGCGCTGCCGGCAAGGCGGCCCGGCCTGGGCAGACCGCTTCACCTGGGGACGGACCGCCGAGGGTCTCCTCGAGGCGTGCCATGCCGCCGTGAACCGCGTGGCACAAAAACCCGCCTGACCTCGACGGCAAGCCGGGAGCGACCGCCGGCAGGGAGCGCGGGGCGCGGCCTATCCGCGACGGCCGCGCAGTCTCTGCTCCAACGCCAGCGCGAGGAAGAGGGGATTGCCGACCAGGTAACGCTTTGCCAGTCGGCGGGGCTCCTGGAGCATCCGATACGCCCACTCCAGTCCGGCTTCGCGCCAGAACACCGGCGCCCGTCGGATTCGTCCGGAGTAAAAGTCAAACAACCCGCCAACGGTCAGCACGGTGACGCCGGGAAGATCCCCGAGATGCCGGGCGGCCCACTCCTCCTGTCGCGGGCTTCCCATTCCCACCAGCACCAACGCGCGCCCCAACGTGCGGATCTGTTCGGCAACGGCCCGCGAGGTCGCCTCGGTGGCAAAATAGCCCGGCGAGGTGAAGGGAACGGTCAGGCCCGGTGTCTGGGCCGCCATGCGGCGGGCACATTCCGCCGCCACGCCGGGTGCCCCGCCAACGAGGACGACCGGGACGCCGCGCTGGGCAGCCTCGCGACACAGGATGGGGAACAGATCGGTGCCATTGACGTTGTGCCGCATCGCGACGCCCAGCATGCGTCCGGCGAGCCGGATCCCAATCCCATCCGCCAGCAGGACATCGGCGCGTTCGAGGACGTGCCGGTAGGCGCGGTTGAATCGGGCGAGGTTCAGCGCATGCGCGTGGACGAAAAATACCAGCCGGCCCCGCCGCGTTTCCCGCGCGTCCAGGATCGAGGCAACCGCTTCGTCGATCGAAAGGTTGTCGACCTGCGCGGACACGATGAAGGGCCGGCGCGAAGCGGTCGCGCGATGCGAAGGTGAGAGCGTCCAGGCCAGCGCCGATCGCAGGACGACGCCGAAATCCCGACGCAGCGAGCGCCGGGCGAGGTATTCCTCCTCGGCGGCGCGCAAATCGCCGTAGGGAATGCCCATTTTCAGCCGCGGTTCGATCGGGGACAGAACCCCCCGGGGTTTCTCCCGATCGAAGCGCGATCCGACGAATCGCGCCTGACCGGCCAGCACCTCCCGCAGACGGGCGCGCGGGAGCATGGTGAGATTCGGCACGCCGATGTCCTGTATTGCCGTTGTTGCCATACCTCGTGCAGTGATTGACGCCAGCTTAGCGCGGCCGCGGCAGTTGCTGCAGTGGGTCACCACTCCACTCGGCGGTGAGGACCACCCCACCCCATGGGCGAACGACGCCCCGTCTCCGAGATCCACGCCGGCCGCTCAGGTGACCAGCGGTTCCGCGAAGGGCGCGGACGTCGCGGCGGGCACGGCCTCAGTCAGCCGGCCGAAGGTGGTGACGGCAATGTCCGGATGCGAGGCGAGGTACTCGGCGGTCGCATGCAGCACCGCGATGAACGCCTCATCCGGGCGGCCGTCGCGAAAGTATTCCCACCAGTGGGTCACGAGAACAGTCACTCGCCGCTGCGCGATCGTGGCCTTGATTTGCGGGAGTATGTCCTCCGGCCGCCGGTGGTAGGACAGGATGCAGCCCGGATGGCTCAACAAGGTGGTCCGGCCCACGCGCCAGTGCGGCTGGCGGAACAGCTTGCGAAGCGCGTAGCGCGGCCACCACGCCGGCGGCAGTCTCCGCCATTCAAACCAGCCGCTGGAAATCACGGGAAATCGGCGCGCGACTTCGCGATAAGCGACCGGCGAGAACTTGTCGTGCGGCGCCACAAACGCCGGCGCCGCCTCGAGTCCGGCCGAGGCGAGCACGCGACGCCCGTGGTCGAGTCGCCGGACAATCTCCGTCCGGTCGCGCGAATCGAATTCGAAGGGATCGTGAAAACAGCCGTGCTGGACGACATGAAATCCGGGGTTCGCGCGCAGGTACGCGACGAGTCCCGCATTCGAGGTCATCGGCACCGTCGGCGGCTCCGTCCCGTCCGCCCCCAGCAGGAAGCCTTCCCGCTGTCCGTCCGGCGTGCGCGCATCGGACCGCACCTCCGGGATCGTCGCCAGGTTCACCGGCAACCCGCGGGCCAGAAACGGCCGGTACAGCCGCTCCAGACAGGCGACGGGCGTCAGTGCGTTCGTGTCATCGTCCCGCAGTATGACGTACCGCATGTTTCTCCTCCACGAGTTGTTCGTACAGTCGCCGCACGCGCGAGGCCAGGACCTGGGTGTCGAATTCGGCGGTGACCCGCTGACGACCGGCCGCGATCGCCTGTTCCCGCGCCGGAGCATTGGTCAGCGCGGTGTCGATCGCCGCGTGAAAACTGCCCGGATCCGCCAGATCAAACAGCCAGCCGTTGCGCCCGTGTTCGATCAGCGCGCTGGCCCCGGAGGTGCGACTTGAAACCGCCGGCGTTCCTGCCGCCCACGCTTCGAGGATGACCAAACCGAACGTCTCCGACACGGATTGCAGCATCGCCACCCGCGCCTGCTGGAGCAGCCCGATCAGCCGCGGATCGGCCGGCGGAAGCTTTCCCGTGACCAGGACGTGGGGCTCGAGCGCGAGTTCGCGAATGCGCCGCTGCAGGTCCGCGCCATAGGCCTCATCGGTGCAGGCGCCGGCGAGCACCAGCAGGACCCGCGGATGGCGGCGTCGCAGTTCGGGAAGTTGATCGACGATCCAGCGCTGATTCTTCACCGCATCGATCCGCCCGAGTGAAAGCACGACTTGCCGGTCGCCGAGGATGGGAAAGGCGGCGAGCGCCGCGGCCCGATGATCGGTCGCGTACGCCTCGGCCCGGACACCGTGCGGCTGGACAATCACGCGCCGATCCGGATGCCGCTCGCGGATCAGTTCGGCTTCACGGGCATTGCAGGTCAGGATGGCATCCGCCTCCACCAGCACGCGGCGCGCGCGAAGGAGGAGGCCGAAAGGTTTGCCCCACTCCCATCCGCGAGGGAGCGGCGCATCAAAGCTGCGCCGGAGGGCTTCGGGAAGATCGTACACGCCCCCGTGAATTGTCAGGACAAACGGAATCTTCCGCCGCCGCGCCATGGTCAGCCCGATGCCGCCGATCCGGCCGAGCGTGTGGGAATGAATCACCGAGAGATCGCGCGCCGCCCACAGGAGGCGGAGCAGATCGAACGAGAGCAGGTTTCCCCCCACGGCGATCATTTGCCGCCGCTGTTCGGCCGAGATGCCCCAGACGGGCACACAGGCGTTGAAACGACGCACCGTGCATCCCGCGTCGAGCAGTGGGTCACGCACGTTGTTCGGCGCGATCGTCGGACAGTAGACGGTCGACGCGACGCCGTCGTGCCGCAGTCCCTCGAAAAGCTGGCGGATGACGGTCTCGGTGCCGCCCCATTCCGCCGGATTGTACTTTCGCAGCAGGTGTGCGATGTGCATCGAATTCAATTGCCGACCGGCATGACCGGCGTGGATACGATCTCGACTTCGACCTGCCCGCCATCGTTGTCGTCCGGCGCCACGGCCCGGGATTTCTTCCGGGCGTGATAGACCGCCGCGAGGGTGCCCATCAGCACGTGGAAGGTGAACAGCACCGGCGTCTGGCGATACGTCCACTCCGTCGCGCTCTGAAGGAACATCCCGGCGGCGCCGAACATCAGGCCGATGCCAAGGCGGTGCATGGGATCGGGATTGAGCCGGCGGCGCAGGAAGACCGCCCCCATCTGAAACCAGCGGAACCAGACGAGCGTGAGTATCGCCAGCCCGGCGTAACCAAGCTCGCCGAGCGTCAATCCCGGGAGCGTGTCGGCGGCCGGTGGGAGGAGGATCTGGCGCGCGTCATCCTTCGTCGGCGTCCACTTGATGTCGTCGTAGTCGTTGTAAGGATAGCCGAGTTCCCGGCCGTACTGCTTGCCGACCCAATACGACCAGTTGTTGAGCCCGACCCCGTACGGGTGGTCCTCCACCATGAGTTTGGCGATCCGCCAGTACACCCCGCGCGTTTCAAACTCATGCTTGTTGGTCAACTCCGCGCGGATGTTGCCCTGCATGAACCGCTCCTTGAGCGCATCCCAGGAGAAGAAGAGCATTGCCCCCAGCACCGTTGCCACGGAGGCGACGATCAGGACCTTCCGGACGGACAGACGCCACGAGGTGCAGGCGATGGCGGTCCCGAGCGACACCACGGCAAAGGCGGGCACGCCCATCCGTGAAACCGTGAGCAGTTCCGCTCCGGCTGCCATCAGGAAGCTGAACCCCGTGAACCAGCGGAACCATTTCGACCAGTCGGCCAAGGTCGCCGCCAGCAGCACCGGACCGACGGCGCAGAGATACGAGGACAACGTATTCTCGTGATCGAGCGTGCCGTGGGCGCGGAACGCACCGCGGAGGAAGCGCTGTTCAAGGCAATTGAACCCCTCCAGGCACGTGGTGCAGGCGAGCGCCAGAACCACGATTCCGACCTCCCGGCGGGTGCGGACAAACAGTGCCACCGACAGGAACACCAGCAGGCTGCGGAAAATTTTCGTGAGTTCCCAGTAACCGTAATTCTGCGGAAACGAATGTTCGACCGACCACCAGCAGTAACAGAAATAGACGCACAACATCCCAAGGCTCGCCGGCCAGTAAAACCGGCCCCGCGGATAGCGCGGGAGCAGCCAGGTCGCGGCGAGCAGGCACAGGGGGATGATGTCGAGCAGCGAGATCTCGTAGCCGCGGGCGGTGCCGCGGTACCAGAAGACCCCCGCGAACGTGACGTCCATCCGCTCGACGAAGACCGAGCCAACGACGAGGAAGAACAGCATCGCGTCCCGCACCCGCTGCGAAATCAGCGCGAGAAAGAACCCTGCGGCGCCGAACGCGACCAGGAGGAGGAGCGCAAGCAGATGCTTGGTTTCGATGTTCATGCCGCTTGAATTTCAATCTGCCGTGGAAATGGCCGGCCTCCGGTCGGAGGGCCGGCCGGCGAATGCCGGACCCGGACCGGCGTTGATGGCCGATCGTCACGATAACGTGACGATGCGTAGCCAGTGAGTAGGTCCTCCCCTACGGGTCACGCGGGGGTCACCCCATATCGATCCGCCCCCCGTCGCCGCTAGGCTTCGCCGCATCCGCTCAGCCATGCGCGACCCGCTTGTCACGATCGTTCTTCGCTCCTTCAACGAAGGCTGGGCGTTGCGCGAGACCCTCCCGGCGCTGCACGCCCAGGAATACCCGGCGTGGGAGCTCGTCGCCTTCGACTCGGGCTCGACCGACGGCTCAGTCGAGCTGATCCGGGAGATGAAACCGCGCCACTTCATCCAACTCCTGCCCCACGAGTATCGGCCCAGCTGCGTCCTCAACCGGGGCATGGAGCTCGCCCGCACCGACACCGTCGTGTTCCTCAATGCAGACGCCACGCCCCAAGGCGCGGGGTGGCTGCGGCCCCTCGTCGAGACGCTTCAGGATCCGCGGAACGCCGCCGTGTTCGGCCGCCAGATTCCGCGGCCTGATTGCCGCGCGGTGTTCGCCTGCGACTACGACCGGTGCTTCGGACCCGAACGCGAGTCCGCACACTGGGACCATTTCTTCAGCATGGTCAGCAGCGGATTGCGCAAGGACGTCTGGTCCCGCCGCGGCTTTCTGGAGACGATGCAATATTCGGAGGACGACGAATACACGCGATGGGTCCGGGCCCAGGGACTCCAGGTCGTTTACCGGCCCGATTCGGTTGTCATGCATTCGCACAACTATTCACCCCGCCAGGCGTACAAGCGGAGCTTCGGTGAAGCGTGGGCGCTGGCCGCCGTGTGGGACGGGGAGCCCAAGCGGGTGACGAATCGCGGCCGGCTGCTTCTCGGCTGGATGAACGACGCCCGGCGGGATCTGCGGTTCTGCCGCCGCCAACGACGACTGGCGGAATGGCCGCACGCGGTGCGGATCCGGTGGGAGCAGCGTCTGGGCCGGCGCGACGGTTTCCGCGCCGGCTGGCCGATGCATCGAGGAACCGCCCTGCCATGAATCCTTCAATTTCCGCCCTGCGGTTAGCCACGGCCGTGCGCCGCGTGCCTCCCGGGCGGTGCCGGCCGCGCCCATGACATCCCTCGACTCCCCCGCGCTTTCGCTCCCGCTCCGCACGCCCCGCAATCGCCGCCCCAACCAGGCAGTCCGGCCTCGCGAGGAGGGAGATCGCTTCACGCTCGACGGTGACGCCCAGCTCGAGGCGCATCTGGCCCGAACCTGCGACCGCATCGCCGCCGGAATTGGGGGCCTGCTGCCGCGTTCGCGCCTCGAAGGCCTCCTGCTGGGCGGCGGCTACGGTCGCGGCGAAGGCGGCGTGTGGCGGAGCGCCAACGGCGACCAGCCTTACAACGATCTCGAGTTCTACGTTTTCCTGCGGGGAAACCGCCATCTCAACGAGCGCCGCCATGGCCGGGCGCTGCATGTTTTGGGGGAGATCCTCACGCCGCAGGCCGGGGTCGAGGTGGAATTCAAGGTCACCTCGCGGGCCGAACTTGCGGCCGCGCCGGTCACGATGTTCAGCTACGATCTGGTCACCCGTCATCGCCGGCTCATCGGTGGCGACGGGCTCCTCGAAACCTGCGGCCATCATCGCGCGGCGGAACGCATCCCGCTCGCGGAAGCCACCCGGCTGATGATGAACCGGTGTACGGGGCTGCTGCTTTCCCGGGAACGCCTGAACCGCGCCGTGTTCGCCGCCGGGGACGCCGATTTCGTCGGCCGCAACATCGCGAAGGCCCAACTTGGTGCCGGCGACGCGGTCCTCACCGCCATCGGCCAGTACCACTGGAGCGCGCGCGATCGTCATGCCAACCTGGCCCGGCTTGGCGGAGAGGGATTCCCCGAGTGGCGCGGCCGGCTGGAGAGCCACCACGCCGACGGGGTCGCATTCAAACTTCATCCCCGACGCAGCAGCGAGACACGCGACGAACTGCTCGCCCGCCATGAGTCGGTCACTGGGTTGTGCCGCGAAGTCTGGCTCTGGCTCGAATCGCGGCGCCTCGAGCGCCGCTTCGCATCCGTCGTGGAGTACGCGACCCCGGAGTTTCCGAAAGGCGCGGACGCACTGGTCCCGCGGAATCTGCTCGTGAACCTGAAGGTGCTTGGCCCCCGGGGACTCGCCTTGGGCCCGCTGCGGCATCCGCGGGAACGGATCCTGACAAGCCTCCCCCTTCTGCTCTGGCATCCCGAAACGCTCCGGTCTCCCGCCCTGCTTTGCCGAATCCAGCGCGAGTTGCAGACCGACGCTCGAGACTTCGGCCCGCTCGTCGCCAGCTACGCTCGCATTTGGTCACAGGTGAACTGAGGCGGCGCTCTTGACGGTAATGCTTCGGCTGCATCGTGCCGCCGGATTGCGCTTTGCACAGTGCTGGTTCTTATCCCGCAAACGCCCCTCCGGCGGTCACCAGCCATGTTCACCCTCGGCATTGATTACGGTACCAATTCAGTTCGCGCCCTCGTCGTCCGCTGTCGCGACGGCAGGGAGCTCGGCTCCTGCGTGGTCAACTACCCCAGCGGCCATCAGGGCGTGCTGCTCGACGCCCGCGACCATCACCTCGCCCGGCAGCATCCGGCCGACTACCTGTTCGGCCTGGAGAAGAGCGTCAAGGGGGCGATCGCGGCCGCGAAGCGCGAACGCGGGTTCGATGCCGCCAAGATCGTCGCCCTCGGCGTCGACACCACCGGGTCGAGTCCGATTCCCGTCGATGCGAACAACCGTCCGCTGGCGCTCGATCCGAAATGGAAGCGGAATCTCAATGCGCAATGCTGGCTGTGGAAGGACCACACGAGCATCCGCGAAGCCGCGCGGATCACGGAACTCGCCGCGAAGCATCGTCCCGAATACATCGCGAAGTGCGGCAACACCTATTCGTCCGAATGGTTCTGGTCGAAGATCTGGCACTGCCTGAACGTCGATCCGAAAGTTTTCGCAGCCGCCTACTCCTGGGTCGAACTCGCCGACTGGATTCCAGCCGTGCTGGCCGGCGTGACCGACCCGCGGCAGGTAAAACGCGGCGTGTGCGCCGCCGGACACAAGGCGCTTTATGCCGAGGACTGGGGCGGCCTGCCGGACAAGAAGTTCCTGGCCCGGCTCGACCCGAAACTCGCCGCGCTCCGCGACCGGCTGTATGAGCAGGCATACGATGCCACGCAATCGGCCGGCTCGCTGTGCGACGCCTGGGCCAGGAAACTCGGCTTGCGCGCCGGGATCCCGATCGCCATCGGCGAGTTCGACGTTCACTACGGCGCGATCGGCTGTGGCGTCGCCGAGGGCGTGCTCGTCAAGGTGATCGGCACGTCGACCTGTGACTGTGGTGTTGTTTCGACCGCAAAGAAGATCCGGGACATCCCGGGCATCTGCGGAATCGTGAAAGGCGCCATCCTTCCTGGTTATTATGGAATCGAAGCCGGACAATCGGCGGTCGGAGACATCTTCAAGTGGTGGGTCGAGGTGGTCTGCCGCGGCGATGCCGCGCTCCACGCCCAGTTGACGCAGGAAGCCGCCGCGCTCCGGCCGGGACAATCCGGGCTGCTGGCGCTCGACTGGAACAACGGGAACCGCACGATCCTCGTCGATCAGCAACTCACGGGGCTGCTGCTCGGACAGACCCTCTACACGACCCGCGCGGAGATCTACCGGGCGTTGATCGAGGCGACCGCTTTCGGCGCGCGCGCGATCCTGGAACGGATCAAGGAATACGGCGTGCCGGTGAACCGGATCGTGTGCGCCGGAGGCATCGCAGAGAAGAATTCGCTCCTCATGCAGGTCTACGCCGACATCACCGGCTGCACGATGCAGGTGTCCGGCTCGTCGCAGGCGTGCGCGCTGGGATCCGCCATTTCGGCCGCGGTGCTGGCCGGCGAGCACCGTGACTTCGCGGCCGCCGAAAAGGCCATGACCTCCGTTGCACCGAAGAGCTACCGGCCGAATCCCGCGGCCCGGCGATCGTACGGCCGGCTGTATGCGCTTTACCGCGAACTCCACGATTCGTTCGGCGGCCTGAACAAATCCGCCGACCTCTCGCGGGTGATGAAGGACCTGCTCGCCCTGAAGACGGCCGCCCGCAAGTAGCCGCCCGCGGGCGGCGTGGCACGCGAACGCCATCACCCGCCGGTCCGCGTCGTCCGTCGTGATCGCCCCCCCTTCAATATTACGGTCACGGGCGCGGTCCTTGCGCCCGGATCAGCCCTGTTTCTGACTCTTTCTTCCGCTCCCCTTTTTCATCGTGAAACTCCTCGCCTCCCCCGAAATCTGGTTCGTCACCGGCAGCCAGCACCTTTACGGCCCCGAAACGCTCAAGCAGGTCGCCGCCGATTCGCAGGCCATCGTTGATGGTCTCGGCAAATCGAAGCGCATCCCGCTGAAAGTCGTGTTCACGCCGACGGTCAAATCTCCGGAGGAAGTCCGTGCCGTGTGCCTCGCGGCGAATACGTCGCCCACTTGCGCCGGACTCATCCTCTGGATGCACACCTTCTCGCCGTCGAAGATGTGGATCGCCGGGCTGACCGCGCTGCAAAAGCCGTTCCTGCACCTGCACACCCAGTTCAATCGCGACCTCCCGTGGTCGACGATCGACATGGATTTCATGAACCTGAACCAGTCGGCGCACGGCGACCGCGAGGCCGGGTTCATTCACACGCGCCTGCGCCTCGGACGCAAGGTGGTCGTCGGCCACTGGCAGGACTCGGAAGTGCACGATCGGATCGGGGCATGGATGCGCGTGGCGCGCGCCTGGCACGACTGGCAGGGCGCGAAGTTCTGCCGCTTCGGCGACAACATGCGCCAGGTCGCGGTGACCGAGGGCGACAAGGTTGCGGCCGAGATGCGGTTCGGATTTTCCGTCAACGGATACGGCGTCGGCGACCTGGTCGCGAAGATCGCCGAAGCCGGCGTGGACGAAAAGAAGGTCAACGCGTTGTGCGGTGAATACGAGGACCAGTACGCCGTCGCGAAGGAACTGCGCAAGGGCGGCGCCCGCCATGATGCCCTGCGTTACAGCGCCCGGATCGAACTCGGGCTGCGCGCCTTCCTCGAGGAGGGTGGATTCAAGGGATTCACCACGACGTTCGAGGATCTTCACGGACTCCGTCAGCTCCCAGGCATGGCCGTGCAACGGCTGATGGCCGACGGCTACGGCTTCGGCGCGGAGGGTGACTGGAAGACCGCGGCATTGCTCCGGGCGATGAAGGCGATCGCCGCCGACCTCGATGGCGGAACCTCGTTCATGGAGGACTACACCTACCATCTTTCGCCCAAGGGCCACCAGGTGCTCGGCGCCCACATGCTCGAAGTCTGCCCGAGCATTTCCGCCACCAAGCCGACAGTCGAAATCCATCCGCTGGGCATCGGCGGAAAGGAAGATCCCGTCCGACTCGTCTTCGACGCCGCCACCGGCCCGGCGATCAACGCGTCACTGGTGGACCTCGGCAACCGCTTCCGCCTGATCGTGAATCAAGTCGACGCGGTCAAGACGCCAAAGCTGCCCAAGCTCCCCGTCGCCCGCGCGGTCTGGGAGTGCCGGCCCGACTTCAAGACGGCTTGTGCCGCGTGGATCCTGGCGGGTGGCGCCCATCACACGGGTTACAGCTACTCGGTCACGACGGAGCACATGGACGATTTCGCCACGATCGCGGGCATCGAACTCGCGGTCATCAACGCGGACACGAAGATCAGCCAGTTCAAACAGGACCTCCGGAACAACGAGGTGTATTATCATCTGGCCCAGGGAATCAGGGCCTAAGCGCCAAAAGACTGAACGATCAGGACCAAGGGTCAGAAGGCTGAAAGGCCGCCATGCCTGCGATGCGCAGGCGTCGGATTCAGCCTTTCCGCCCTTTGATCGTTCCGCCATTTCTCCGCCATGCTCGATGATCTCAAACGCGAAGCGTACGAAGCGAACCTGCTGCTCCCCAAGCACGGGTTGATCAACCTGACGTTTGGGAACGCAAGCGCGATCGATCGATCACGCGGCATCTTTGCCATCAAGCCCAGCGGCGTCGATTATTCGGTGCTGCGCCTCGAGGACATGGTCCTCGTCGACCTCGAGGGCAACCGGGTTGAGGGACGGTTGAATCCCTCTTCGGACACCCCGACGCACCGCCGGCTGTACCTCGGATTTTCATCGATCGGCGGGGTCGTGCACACGCATTCGTCGCATGCGACCGCCTTTGCCCAGGCCGGACGCCCCATCCCGATTTTCGGGACGACGCACGCCGATTATTTTTACGGCGAGATCCCGGTGACCCGGAAGATGACCGCCCAGGAGATTGCGTCGGCCTACGAATGGGAGACGGGGAGTGTCATCCTGGAACGCTTCAAGGGAATCGATCCACTCGACTGCCCCGGCGTGCTGGTGAACCGGCATGCGCCGTTCACCTGGGGCCCAACCGTCGCCAAGGCGGTCGAGGTGGCGATCGCCGCCGAGTGCTGCGCGGACATGGCCCTGATGTCGCTTCAGCTCGAGCCGAAACTGGGTCCGATCGAGCCCGAACTGCTCAACAAGCATTTCAAGCGGAAGCACGGACCGGGCGCCTATTACGGCCAGCCCGGCAAGTGACAATCCGGCCACGGGTTCGCCGCCCCCGCTCCGGTCTTGCCAGAACGTCCCGATTACTTGACGGTCATCTTCTGTCATGTCCCGCATCACTCTGAGCGACATCGCGAAGAAGGTCGGGTACTCGAAGAACACCGTTTCGCTCGCGCTCCGCGGTGATCCGCAGATTCCCGCCTCGACCCGCGACCGCATCAGGCACGCCGCGGAGGAGCTCGGGTATCAGCCCAACGCGATCGTCGCCCATCTGATGGCGCAGTTGCGGGCGAGTCAGTCCCCCCGCTTTCAGGCCAAGCTCGCGCTGGTCAATGCGAACCGGGAGCAGGATGCCTTCCGCAATCATCCAACGGTTCCGACCTATGTCGAGGGATGCGAACGCCGGGCGCAGCGCCTTGGCTATGCGTTCGACCGTTTCTGGCTGCATGATCCGAACATGCGCGCGGAAACCTGGATCCGGGTTCTCCGCACCCGGAACATCAACGGGATCATCCTCGTGGGTCTGATGGACCAGAACCGGCTGCCGGCGCATCTGCGCCCGGTCTGGGAGAACTTTCCCACCGTGGTCACGGGCGTGCGCACGCGCGAACCGGCGCTTTCCTTCAGCTGCGTCGACCACCACAGCCTCGTGCTGGGCGCGTTCGAAAGTGCCCTCGCGCTCGGCTACGTCCGTCCCGGGCTCGTGCTCGACGACGTCATCGACCGGCTCGTCGAGCGCCGGTTTTCCGCCGGGTTCCTGACCGCCCAGCACACGCTGCCGCAGAACCGCCGGATCCCCGTGTTCCGGCAGATCAATGCGGCGTGGCACAGCCCGAAGATCTTTCACGCGTGGCTCAACCGGTACAAACCGGACGTGGTTTTCACCCTCTACAACGTGGTGTTCGACTGGCTGAAGGCGCACGGTTCCCGCGTGCCGGAGGACATCGGCGTGATCCAGCTCGAGTGGCGGGCGTCGCGTCCGGATATCGCCGGGATGAACCAGCACAACGACGTGACGGGCGAGGCCGCCGTCGACCTCGTTGTCAGCCAGATTCACAACAATGAACACGGCGTGCCGGCGTTTCCGCGGGCGACGCTGATTGGCGCGACGTGGATGCACGGCACCTCGGTCCGGAACGCCGCGGCGCTCCAGGCCGAACCCGCCTGACGGGCGCCGGCTTCCGGCAACCCGGCGCGATTGCCGCCAACAACAAAACGGGCCCCGGTTTCCCGGGACCCGTGAAAGGTGGACCAGAGCTGCGACCGGCGTCAGCCGCGGAAGTAGAGGTAGCCTCCGGCGATGACGACGACGACGACGATCGACGCCGCGACTTCGCGCCAGTCCCAGCTGCGGGCGCTCTCCGCGCGATGTTCGTCCGTGAGCGTGCCGAACGACATGTTCTTGATCTTGGCGTAGTCGGGTTCGGACGTCGCATAGCTGACGACGACCATGACAACGGCCGAGATCACCGTGATGAGGATGCTGAAGTACTGGAAGTTGATGTTGTTGACGATCCAGAGGAACGAACCCTCGGGATAGCCGTTTTTGTAGGCTTCCAGGCCGAGCGTGACCGGCGTGTCGACGAGCATGCGGAACAAGCCGACCACGAAACCGACGACCATCGCCCAGAAGCATCCCTGGGCATTGAGGCGCTTCCAGAACACGCCGAAGAAGAACACCACGAAGATCGGTGGAGCGAGGTAGCCCTGCACCGCCTGCAGGTAATTGTACAGGCCCGTGGCACCCTTGACGACCGGGATCCAGGCCATCGCGATCACAACCATCGTCGTCGTGGCGATCCGGCCCATGCGGACGATTTCGGCCTGGGACGCGTTCGGTCGGATCTTGTTGTAGATATCGACGGTGAACAGGGTCGAGCAGGCGTTGAACACGCCGGCCAGCGAGCCCATCAACGCGGAAAGCAGACCCGCCACGACGATGCCGCGCAGACCGGGCGGAAGGAGATACTCCACCATCAACGGGAACGCCGCCTGCGAAGCCGCCGTGGCCTTGCCGGTGGCCGGATCGTAGACCTGCTCGAGGCCGGGGACCTTGCCGCTCTTCGCCAGCGCGAAGCAGATCAGGCCGGGAATGATGAAAAGGTACACCGGGAACAGCTTCAGCACACCGGCGAAAATGCTGCCGTCGCGGGCGACCTTTTCATTCGGAGCACCCAGCGCCCGCTGCACGATGTACTGGTCGGTACACCAGTACCACAGACCGATGACGGGGGCACAGATCGCCATGCCGAGCCACGGGTAGTTCTGGTTGAAATACCACGCCTGTTTTATCGTTTCCCCCGCCGCGTTCTTCACCCACACGGGCGCCCACGTGGACTCGACCCCCGCCGGGACCATCGGCTTCCACAGGTTGAACATGTCGGAGCCGCACAGGACGCGGAGCTCATGCCATCCGCCCAACTTTGCCAGGCCGTAGATCGTCAGCATGGCCGAGCCGACGATCAGGACGACCACCTGAACGGCGTCGTTGTAGGCCACCGCCCGCATGCCGCCCAGCGCGGTGTAGAGGCCGGTGAGCGCGATCACCGCGATCGAGCCGATCCAGAAACTGTCGACCGAGCCAATGTGTACCTCGGGCAGCAGCGTGGCGAACACCACGCCACCGGCGAAGATACCAACGGCGATCTTCGAGAGGATGAACGTCACGAGGGACACGATCGAGAGCACGTACCGCGAACCGGTCGAAAACCGGCGCTCGAGGAACTCCGGCATCGTGAAAACCAGGGACTTCGCGTAGAAGGGCACGAAGATCCACGCGAGCACGAGGAGGCACCACGCATGGAACTCGTAGTGGGCCAGGGCGACGCCGTCCTTCGCGCCGGAACCCGCGAGACCCACGATGTGTTCGGAACCGATGTTCGAGGCGAAAATCGAAGCTCCGATGATCCACCAACTGAGATTACGGCCGGCGAGGAAGTAATCCTCCGCCTCCTTTTTGCCCTTGCGGATGACCCACGAGGCGACGCAAAGGAGAATCCCGAAGTAGATGGCCACCATCACCCAATCGAGGCCAGTTAGGACCGAATGACCGCCGACGACGGCGAGAGCTGGAATGAGCTGGTTCATAAGTTGAAGGGACCTCGGACGATCACTTCGCGCTGAAACGATAGATCGTCGTGCTTCTCAGTGTCTCGCCCGGCCGCAGGATCGTGCTCGGGAAGTTCGGCTGGTTCGGAGAATCGGGATAGTGCTGCGTCTCCATGCAGAATCCGCCGCGGTGAATGTAGCTCTTTCCGCTCTTTCCCGTGATCGTGCCGTCCAGGAAGTTGCCCGTGTAGAACTGCAGCCCCGGCTGCGTCGTGAAGACTTCCATCACCCGACCCGACGTCGGCTCGTAAACCGTCGCCGCCAGCGCCAGTTTCCCGTCCTGGTTGTCGAGCACCCAGTTGTCATCGTAACCACCGGCAAACTTGAGCTGCTCGTTGTCCTCACCAATGCGTTCGCCAATCTTGTGCGCGGTGGTGAAGTCGAACGGCGTTCCGGCCACCGGGGTGATCTTGCCCGTCGGGATGAGGCCGGCGTCGACCGGCGTCATGTTCCGCGCATTGATCGTGACTTCGTGATTCAGGATCGTCCCATTGCCCTCGCCGGCCAGGTTGAAATAGGTGTGGTTCGTGAGGTTGACGGGCGTCGCATGGTCGGTCGTCGCCTCGTAATCGATTCGCAGCTCGTTGTTGGCGGTAACGGTGTACGTGACGGTGGCCGTGAAATTACCCGGGAATCCCTGGTCGCCGTCGCGGCTGAAGTGCTGCAGCACCAGCGTTGGATTCCCGTCGATGATCATCGGACGGGCCTCCCAGACGGCCTTGTCGAACCCGACGGTGCCGCCGTGCAGGCAGCACGGAATGTTGCCGGGGTGGTCGTTCAACGGCAGCGAGTAGGTCAGCCCGTCGAGGGTGAACTTCCCGTGCGCGATGCGGTTGCCGTAGCGGCCGATCAGCGCGCCAAAGAAGGGTGATTTGGCCAGGTAGTCCGCGGCATTGGTGAGCCCGAGCGCCACGTCACCGAGCTTGCCGTTGCGATCCGGCGTCACGAGATCGACGACAATTCCGCCGAAGTCGCTGATGTCGGCGCGGAAACCATGCGCGTTCTCGAGCGTGAACAACTGGGTGGGCCGGCCATCCGGCAGCTGCCCGAACGAACGGACAGTGATGACTGGGCTGGCCGGAGCGGCGAGCAGAAGCGAGGCCGTCGATGTCAGCACGGCGACGCTGGTACATACGAATGACAGGGTCTTGTTCATGAGGGGCGAAAGAGGGCGCCGCGGGCTTGGCGCGGCAGCGGGGAGGGGTGACAAAAAACCGATTGGGACGAGGATGAAAAACGCGGCGGGAAGCCGAAGCAATACAACTCTGACCCGCTGCCTACTGGACCGTCATGTCGCGGGGAGAAACCCGCGCCGCGAACATCGGACGGCTTCCGGCCAGCCCGCATTGCAACGTCCCTTCGAACCGCAGTGATACGGCCGCCCCATCCCGTTCGGCCGACCTCCGGGGCGGCGCCGTGGGACCTTGCCTCCGCGCCGGCGGCTACCCGCGCCCACGTCCAACCGCCGGAGCTTCACTCCCTTCATCTGGCGCGGGTGCATCGGTGCCAATGAATTGAACCGACCGGCTCGTGCGGCCGAAGGTATTCGAGGCGAATAGGGGCGGACGCGCCGCCGGCCAATTCCCTGCGTGCGCAGCGCCACGAGCGCCATCAGACCGCAGACCGGCGAGGTGCTATATCCAGCACCGGCATTCCCCGGTAATGCCGTTGTCGCCGCCGGTTCGCGGTAAATATCGACGCTCGTCGTCGGATCGTCGTCCTTGTAGAGCACTCTCTATATCCAAAACGTGGATATACATAAGTCCCATCATGGACTCGCGTCTTGACCTCCCGATTGCTTTCGCGGATCTTCGTTTCCGATGTCTCGTCTATCCCTCCACCGGGCATCGATGCTGGCCTTTCTGGTAGTGGGACTCGGCCCGTCGATCCGCGCGCAATCCTACGCATTCACAACCGTCGCGGGAACGTCGAGTATCGGCGATGCCGACGGAACCGGATCGGCGGCGCGTTTCGCCCTTCCCGAAGGACTGGTCGTTGATACCGCCGGTAATGTCTACGTGGCCGATTATTTCAACAGTGTCATCCGCAAGATTACACCCGACGGGACGGTCACGACGTTTGCCGGCCAACCGGGCAACTTCGGCTATGCCGATGGCCCGGCGGCTTCCGCCCGGTTCGGCGGCCTGCTCAACCTCGCAATCGATCGGTCCGGCAATCTCTATACGGCGGACAGCTACTATAACACGGTGCGCAAAATCGCGCCCGACGGCCGGGTCACCACCATCGCCGGCAGTCCCGGCAAATCCGGCAGCGCCGACGGGACCGGCGCGGCCGCACTGTTCAATACCCCGCAATGCGTGGCGGTCGACACGGTCGGCAATCTCTATGTGACGGACACGGGGAACCATACGATTCGCCGGATCGCGGTCGGGGGCGTGGTCACCACCTTTGCGGGCGACGGTACGGCTGGCTCCGCCGACGGGTCGGGAACCGCCGCGCAATTCCGGTCGCCGTACGGCATCGCCGTCGACCCGAGCGGAAACATCATCGTTTCCGACTGGGATGATTGTACGATCCGAAAGATCACCTTCGACGGCACCGTCACGACGCTGGCCGGACTCGCGGGTGCTTCCGGCACGGCCGACGGCACGGGATCGGCGGCGCGCTTCGAAACACCCGCGGGACTCAGTGTTGACGCGGGCGGCTATATCTGCGTCGCCGAGCGCGATGCTGATGATATCCGCGCAATCAGCCCGACGGGCGTGGTAACGCGGCTCGCCGGCGCATCAAATGTCCGGGGTTACATCGACGGCACAATCACCACGGCGCAGTTTGCGCGCCCAACGGGTTTGGCGGTGAGCCCCGATAACAAGTTCATTTATGTCGCCGACACAGATAATTGCACAGTTCGTAAGATCGACACGAGTGGCAATGTCACGACCTTTGCCGGCCAGCCCGGCTGCGGCTGGGCCGACGGCAACGGTCGGGACACACGATTCTTCTCACCCAGTGGTTTGGCGCTGGACGCGAACGGTAATCTCATCGTCGCCGATACCTATAACCATATTATCCGGCAAATCACACCGGCCGGTATCGTCACGACGATTGCGGGCGGGCCCGGGTCACCCGGGAGCATTGATGGTGCCGGCCCGAGCGCCCGATTCCGATATCCCTACGG
>DASZYH010000330.1:0-40411 GCA_035545515.1 Opitutaceae bacterium | reverse complement strand
TCCAACCGATCCCAGACATTACCGATGTCTCCGAACGCACGTTACCCTTGTCTCCGGCCCAAACAGGGGACATCGCGTTCCACCACGCTTGCACGAAGTAAGCGCCCGCAAGCGGGCGGCCTACGATTCAGACGCCTGCTTCTGTAATACTAACCCAAGGAATCGTGTCGTAAAAACAGCATTCCCCTATGCAACGAGACGCGGAAATCGATGAGCTGTGGGCGCGGTAACCTCACCGCGCGAGGCATGGCGACCGCTCCTCCCGCGCGGTGAGGTCACCGCGCCTACCAGAAGGCGTTGATTTCAGCAGGGGGCTCTCAGCGCTTTGCTTCGGTTGCGGCGGAAGGGCACCAGGCTTTTCGTGGCGATCGGGCTTGGTGGTTCGCCTCAGACCATCGGCCAAAGTCTTACGACTTCGGCTACACTGCTGATCGATCTCAGCTTTAGCTCTTAGCTCTGAGCATTTCAGCGGGTCAGCGGTTCAACGTTTCGTCTCCGCCTCCGCGTGCGGGTAGAATTTGTCGGAACCCGGAACGAGTTCGTGATTCTTCCAGATCGACTCAGAGCGCTTCGTGCCGTCCGACCAATACGTGGTCCAGTCACTGGTTCCGTCGGCGTGGTGGTTCCACTCCCACTGCTTCACCCCGTTGGGTGACCAGTAGACTTCGTGTCCGGTCAGCCGACCGAGATGATATTCGGCCGTCCGTTCGATCGCGCCGGTCGGGTAATACCACGTCTCCTTGCCCTCGAGCAGCACCTCGCCGTCATCTGCGACGCCGCTGCTCCAAACCGCCCGCGGCTTGCCATCCGGATAATTCTCCCGGTGTTCACTCACGTGCGCTACGCTCGTGGCGGGACTCTGGTCCATCCGCGGATCGTCGTCGGCGAACGTCGTATCGCTGAGAATCCAGGCTTCGTTCATTTCGAAATCCAACGCCGGATGATTAAGCGAGGTGATGAGGTGAATGATCCCGTTCGGCGCCTGCCGCGCGACGCAGTAGCCGACGCTCGGCATCTTGCGATGCAACGAGTAGGCGCCGGGCAGCCGTTTGATCCGCCAGGTTTCGCCGTCGTCATCCGACAGCGCGACATACGAGCCGCTCTCCTTGATCGACGCGGGCTTCTTGGTCTTTTTCGACGGCTGGTAATCGCCGGCCATGAACAGTCGCCCGCTGGCCAGCCGGATAATGCACGGCCGTTGTCCGCTGTTCAGCTGCGAGAACGGCGTCTTGCTGAAGGTGTACGTCCGTCCGCCATCCCGGCTGATCGAGCGCGGCATGAAATTGTCGATGCCGGAATTCTTGCCGCCCATGCCCAAGATGCTGCCGTCGTTTCGCAGCACGAAGGATGTGTGCCGCCCGGCAGTCCGGCCGAGGGTGTCATGCCAGCTCAAGCCTCCGTCGGAGGTTGCCCACAGCATCGCCTGCGATCCGAACGGCCCGCCGCCCGCCGCATCGACCGCCAGGTAGATCGTCCCCGCGTGGTCGCGAATGACGGTATTGATCGGCTGCGGGCGTTCGAGCGAACGGCCGAGTGGGCCGGTGATATGCGGGAACGTGACGGGACTCCAGGTCGCGCCGTTGTCCGTCGACGTGATGAAGTTGAACGGAAAATGCCCCTCCGCGTACGGGTTGCCCCAGAACAGCCAAGTCTTGGCGCCGTCCTGCCAAAGCAGGGGCGCGTGGTCGTTGGCGCCGGGCGTATCAATGAAGGGTGACGGCATGTCCCATTCGTCCGCACCAAAACGCAGCCGCGCCCCGATCAGGCTGACCTCGGGTTCGTATTCGCGGTAAGAGGTGTAGATCACCAGCAGCGCGTCGCCGTTCGGAAGCACCACGAACCCGGGGCTGTGGTTGTGGTACCGGAACGACGGATGCAGACCCGCATGATCGATCGCCGCCTGGGGGGTGTCTTCGGGCGGAATCGGCAGCATCCGGCGACGCCGGAAAAACGGCCGATGCGGATCCGGGCCTGCCGTTGCCTCGGCGGCGGTGTCGATCACACCGGCACGCGCGTAGGGAACCACCATGGGTTTCGGCGGGGTGACGGGATCAGCCGCCAGCACGACGCGGAATCCAATCCGGTGCAGCCCGTAGCCCTGGGGGTTCGGCTTGCCGTCGGCGTATGGGGCGAAGCTGGGCGCGGCGCCCGAACGGTCGGATGGGCGGAGATAGTCCGCCGGATGTGACTTCTGCGGCGTATCCAAATCGCCGCCGCGGACCACCTTCATGAAACCGCCGCTGTAGCCGACAGGATCGCGTTCCGGCGCGAAATCGTATTCGCCGTACCAGTCGCCGCACCACTCGACCGGACCGGCCAGAAGGTTTTCGACGCCCCAGGGATTCGCCTCGCCAATCTTCGTTTCCCAGTGCGTGCCATCCGGTCGCCCTGCGCGGCAGACGTATTCCCACTCTGCCTCGGTCGGCAGCCGGTAGTACCGGTGCTCCCGCGCGCTCAGCCAGGCGCAATAAGCCTCGGCGTCGTTCCAGCTCACGCCGGCGGCATAGGGTGCGTAGGAGGGCGTGAGCGACGCGTCGGGTTTGAATTGCCGGAACTGCGCCGCGGTCACCTCGGTTTCCGCGATATAGAATGGCGTGCTGATTGTGACCCGGTGCAGCGGGCGCTCGTCCCAATTCGCCGGCGGTTGCTCCGACCCCATGACAAACTCACCGGCGGGTATCGGCACGAGCGTCATGCCGACGGAGTTGACGATCGGCTCAGCCGCGCGGGTGACGACCGACAAGGCGGCAGCCATTCCGATCAGCGAGCCTTTCGACAGAAGGCGATTCACGCAGTGCATACGAGAAGTGAAAGTGAGAGTGAGAGGGAGCGAGGGAGTGAGCGGGCGGGTGGAAGGCGATGTCCTCATCGCGTTTCGGAGGCGGGCTTTAGCCACAGAAAGCGCAAACGGCGTTTTTACACGAGAGAACGGAGGAAACGGAGCAATCGCCCCTCTTCGCAAGAAATCCAGGGTCTCGCGAACGTTGCGAAGGGATTCGACGGATTGCGTGTGTCCATGCATGTAGGCCGCGAGCTTGCTCGCGCAGGATGGAATGATGGCGCCCGCAAGCGGGCGGCCTACAATTCAATCCCTTCCGCCCGTCCTCCGTTGCCTCCGTTTCCTGCTGTAAGACGTTCGGTTTTCGCGTCGTTTCGTGCTTTTGTGGCCACCACCTTTGACCGCCTGAGCAAGGATTCAGAAAATCCGCGCGCGGTTTCAGCATTTCAGCATTTCAGCGTTTCACTGTTTCACCGTTTGCCTGCGCCAGTTTCGTCGGGTCGAGGACCACGTGCTTGATGAGTTTTCGGTCCCACGTGTAGGTGATGTGAACCAAGCCATCACTCGATTGGATGACCGCCGGATAGGCGTAACCGCTGCCGAGCGGTTTGTCCTCCAACGTCAGCACGTGCCGCCAATTCACGCCGTCAGTGGAGAGTGCGACGTCGAGCGGATACCGCACGCCCTTGGTCGGGCGCTCGGGCGGCGGCGCCGAGTTATTGTACACGAGCAACTGGCGGCCGTCGGCGAGAGTGACCGCGTCGATGCCGGAGTTCGGATTCGGCAGCGACGTCCGTTCCAGCGGAGTCCACGTCTGTCCCTGGTCGGATGAGAACGTCGCGGCGATGACGCCATTGCGGGTTCGGCAAAGCGCCTCGAGCCGTCCGTCCGGCAAAAACAGAATCGTGGGCTGAATCGCCTCGAGCCCGGGCCCCGGGCCCACGGGGCCCGCAATCGACCAGGTGTGTCCGGAATCGCGCGTGCGCTCAAAATGCACGTGCCAGCCCCCCTGCCCTTCGGTGCTCGAAGGCGCCAGCCAGGTGCCGTCGGCGAGTTCGACCGCCTTGTCCTTGATCGGGCCGAGTACGCCCGACGGCAGCCGGGTCGGAGCGCTCCACGTTTTTCCGCCATCGGCCGAAGTCATCATCATCCCCCACCACTGGCTCGGCGACGGACCAACCTTGTAGAAAAGCGCCAGCGGTCCCTGCCGCGGCTGAAAGAGGACGGGATTCCACGTCGGGTAGCGGCGACCGTCCGATTGCACGCCGGTAGCGACTTCGACCGGCGTGGTCCAGCGGCCTGCCTCCTGCCGGGTGAACCAGATGCCCACATCGGGATTGCGCTCCCGCGTGCCGCCAAACCAGGCCGCGGCGAGCCGCCCCGGCGCCACCTCGGCGATCGTCGAGGCATGGCACTGCGGATACGGCGCGTGTTCGTTGAGAAATTCCGACCGCACGACGGCAGACGACGCGGGCGACACGTCCAATGCCGTCGCCGCCCTCGAATCCACGGGTTGGATTCGGAGAGCCATATATGGACGCCCCGGCAACGCGACGCTCCGGCCTTGCGCGTCCACCATCGAGTAACGATCGAGCGCCTTCACGATGTACGGCTCCGCCACCGGCGTGATCGTCATGTTCCAGGTGTCGATCACGTCGACGTGCAGCGACTCACCCGCGGACAGCCCACCGCTCGGGAGTTGAAACCGCCACGCCGACGGCGTCGCCCGGTCGAAATACACGAGGTAGAACTCGCCCGGACGGCCGCCGATCGCCGGATCGCCCGGAGAAAGCGGGTCGATCTCCTCATGGGGAGCAGAGGCGACGATCTGTTTGAGGAATGCGATCCGTGCCGGCGCTTCCCCCGCGAGGACTCCTCCGCCCGACACCCATGCCGTTCCAGCGGAATTGTGGAGCGTTTCTCCGTGACCGACGTACGTGCCCGCGACGGTCCCGTTCCAGAAATACTCCACCATCTGCTGTCCCGTGAGATTGCCCCAGCGGCGCGCGATATTCCCCTCGTACTTCACCTCGTCGTAGACGACCGGTTTCTGGTACGCCCGCCGGTAAATCTCCGCACGGCCGGCCGCGGCGACGGCGGATCCGTTCTGCACGCTCACATGCGTGACCCACGGCTTGAAGTTGTCGTAGAGCCGCGCGCCATTGTGGATCGAGCGAAGGTGCGCGTAGGGATCGCTGTGCTCGACGAGCTGGAACAGCCGGTCCCAGTCCGACTCCTGCATGGTCCGGATGAAATCGTATTCGTTGGCGAGCGACCACCAGACGTTCCGATACGCCGCCAGCCGCGCCACGACGTAGCGGACATACCGGTCGTCGTCGGCGGCGGTCATCGCGTCCAGGCCCAGGGTTCGACCGTAGGGATTGAACAGGATCACGTCCGCCTGGACGCCGATGTCGCGCAACTGCGTCACCGTCGTTTCGAGCCGGCGGAAAAAAGCGGGATCGAACCGCGTGAAATCCCAGTGCCTGGGCGGAGTGCCCGCAAAGGGATACGGAACGATCGTCGGGCGACGCGCTCCATTGGTGGGAAGGATGATCAGCCGCACCTTGTTGAAGGGCGACGCCGCGAGGCTTTTCAACGTCTCCGCCTGGAGGGTTTCCGACTGATAGATCCAGTTGTAGATCGTCGTGCCGATCGGGAAGAAAGGCGTGCCGTCGGCATAGGCGAAATGGAAGGTGTCATGCACGCGCACCGGACCGTGGTCGCCGCCCGTGGCCGGCGTGACCTCGAACTCGCCGGTCTTGCCCGTGAGCGGCCAGCGGTTGCTGTGCGTCACGTAATGCCAGACGCCGGGACGGTCGGGCATGAACCGGATGCGGTACGTGCCGTCCCCGTCGTAGAATCCGGTGGCTTCGATCGTCCGCGTGCCGTCGGTGAACGCGGCCGACAGCGTGACGTCGACGAAGGGATTTCCGTCGGACGGGCCGCGGAGTGACAGTTCAAACGTGCCCCACTGCTCGACCGTTTTGGCCGGATCCGCCCGGCCGCTGAGGGCGAGGCCGAACACGAGAGCAGCGAGAGCGAAGAGGCGGAGAAAGTTAGGACGACGGTTCACGGCGGAAGCGGCAAGCAGGACGGCGCGGTCCCGCGCACGTTGCGTTCGAATTGCGCCGATCGTACGACTGCATCACGCGCCGGGCAACGACCGGTTTGGCGCGCTGCGGAAAAGAAACGCGGTCCGCACCCCGGAGGGCAACGGACCGCGGAACGAGCTCCAAAATCTGCGAAATCGGGACGACCGTGCCCGCCAGGAATCAGAACGAACCTCTGATACCGAGCGAGTACTGGGCGCCGTTCGTGTAGTTGTTTTCGACGGTGGCCCACTCAGCGACTCCGGGACCGTCCAGCGACCAGCGGGTCACGCCATTGTTCAGGTTTCGACCTGCCATGAACACCGACAGGTGCTTGTTGATCTGATAAGCGATCGTCGCATCCCACTGCTGGATGGCGCGGACATTTTCGCGCTCGCCGGGGAAGTCGCCACCGGTGTCCCGAAACTGCTTACCGCGGTAATTCCACTGCACCATGGCCGTAAACCGCTTGAAGGTGAAGTTCAGCCCACCGTTGCCGGTCGTGGGAATGTTGCCGCCACCCTGCTTGAGATCAAACGTGCCCGCGTTGGCGCCGGTCACCCGCAACTTGGTCATGTTGCCGAACACGGAAAACATTTTCCCCCAGCGGCCGAGGAAGCTGAGATCCTGACTGTAGCTGAGCTCGATGCCATCGATCCGCGCGTCGCCACCGTTGACGCGGGTGGTCCAGTAATAGCCGACGTAGTCGTGTGACAGGCCGAGCGAATCCAGCAGCGCAGTATCCGCCACCTGGTGGATCGTCGCAAAGAAGTTCTTCACGTCCTTCCGGAAAACGCCAATCGAGGCGACGCCGTTGTGCGCAAAGTAATATTCGAGAGACAGGTCGTAGTTCTTCGCCGTCCACGGCACGAGAGCGGTATTGGAGCTCGTGATGTAACCGGGGTAGGAACCATTCGTGTTCGGATCGTACGTCGCATTGCCGCCGACATAGCTGTTCGGAACGATGTCCGACGGCGAGGGCCGGCCCAATGTCTTCGCAAATGCGGCGCGGAACAGGAAATTGTCACGGATGTTGAAGGTGAGGTCCGCGCTCGGGAAATAGTCGTGGTAATTCCGCGCGTTGTACTGTCCACGCCGGATGTAGGTGAGCGAGTTCTGCTCGGGGCCGCCGCTGGCCGTCCCGACGAGGGATGGCAGCAATACCGGCTTGCCGTTCACCACGATCAGATTGCCGTTGGCGTCCGTCTGATAGATCGCATTGCCGTTTTGCTTGTAACCGTAACCGCGATCCTGCGTGAGCTCATAACGGACACCACCGACGAGGCGCAGCCGATTGTGGAAGAGCCGGGTGTCGCCCATCACATAACCGGCCGACACGCGTTCCATCAGAAGCGGCGAGCGAACCGCCTCGTTCTTGACCTTGTCGCCGAGGTTACCCGCGGTCTGCATGAACCAGCTGGGATGCGCCTTATAGGCATCGTAGACCAGCCATGGACTGGCCCATTGGTAACCCGGCAGCCCATAACCCGGACTCTGGGAATAATTCGGATCGACGAATGCCCCCATGCCCTCGTCGCCGCTGTTCGCGACCCCGTCGGGACCGACATACGTCCAATACTGGGCGGAATAGCGGATGTCTCGCACGAGATTGTTTGTCGAGCCACCGGCCTGCACCGCGATCGGGAACCACGGAGTATCGAAGGTCCGTTTCACATCGGCGCGATACTCCGTCACGGAGTCCTGCGCCGTCATCGGCTGGCTTCCGACCTGCGTCATGTCGTAGTTCGCGAGTTTGGTCGTATCGACGGCGTTGCCGTTCTGATCGAGCGTCGTGACCTTGCCGACGGCCTGGGTCCCGTTGTCGATCCCGGCGAAATTCACCGTCGCGCCTTTGATCCCCGGCTCCTTCGTGTTCGTCGCGTGCAGCGCCGTGCTGACTGAATTAAAGAAACCCTTGTCGATGTCCCGAATCCGGTTGTTCGAGTTCGAATAGGTGGCAGCAAGCTTGATTTCCCAATCGCCGCGGGTGAATCGGTAATTGGCGCCGATGAAACGGGTCAGGGCGTTGCGGTTCTGCCAGCTGCCGCTCATGCTGTTGCCACCGGTGGCGCCGTTGATCGTGCCATTGGTGTAGGACGCATTCGACTCCGCCACTCCGTTGTCGAGTTTGACCGAACCGACGCTGTAGTTGATGCCGCGACTTGCAGAATCCTGCTTGTACGCCGTGGCCGACGCCGTGACGGAGAGCAGATTTCCTTCGAACGGCTTGTAATCCACCTTGATCGAACCGTTCGTGCTCTGCACCTCGTTCGGAGAAATCGAGGCCGCGAGGTTCTGGGTATACGGATTCGCGGGCGTGATATTCGTGTTCTTCACGTTGAAGATGCGCTTCGGCGACATCTTCTTCGTGACGTAATACTGATCGTAATTCGACGCCGTCAGGACCACCCCGAGTTTCTTGTTGATCGGCAGCACGATCGTGCCGTCGACCGATGGCAGAACACTGTAGGTCTTATCGCTCTGCAGCCCGCCCGTTTTGTCCATGCCGATTGCGTAGCTGTTTCCGGACAGATAGGCCGAAAACGTGGTCTGCTCGTGAGCGTACTCGAACGCACTCTTCGAAACCAGGTTCACCGAACCGCCCATGGAATTCGCGGGCATGTCGGCCAATGGCTCCTTCGTCACCTCGATCCGGGACAGCGTGTTGATGCTCGCACCCTCGAGGACGAATTGGCGATTTGGGGTCTGCGTGTTTCCGATCGCCGCGCTCGCCACGGAGTTTCCGTCGATCGTGACGCGGGTGTAATTGCTGCCAAAGCCGCGAACGTCGATGCCCGAAGGATTGTTGCCATCCTTGAACTCGATGTTGACGCCGGGGATGTGCTTCACGAACTCGCCGATGTTGCCCTGATTGACCTCACCATAGGCGTCGGTCGAGACCACGTTCATGATGTTCGGCGCAAACCGCTGCTCGTTGATGGCGATCGTCTGCGCGTTGGTCTCGCGTTCGGAGGCCACGACGAACGTATCGAGGCGAACGACCTTCCCGGGTTGCGTCGACGTCGAAGCCGTCAGGTCGACATCCTGCTTCGCGACGCCACCGGCGGGAACGGTGACGGTGACACGCTGCGGATTCAGGCCGGTGTAGAAGATGTCAAGGGTAACCGACCCCGCGGGCACGTGATCGAAGCTATACTCGCCGATCGAATCGGTGAAGGTCTGGAGATTCGATCCCTCGACTCTGATCCGAGCCTTGCCGAGGTACATACCGATATCGGCGTTCTGGACGCGGCCCTGAATCCCGCCGGTGGCGGGGGCGGGAGCCTGGGCGTGGAGAACGACCGCCGAAGTGAGCGCGAGCGTGAAGCCCGCGGTGATGATCGAGCGCCGGGCCAACGAGAAGCCGGGGCGCCGCGCGCAGAGACAAGACAACAAGGGTATGTGCATGGGTCAGCTAGGGACGGGGACGGGTACTTGGGGGGGACAGAACAGATGCGAAGGCGCCGCATCTGTGTTTCATATGAAACAGTGCGCTGATTCAGCCTATTCTATGAAACGATTGTCAACGCTTTTCCATTCGCAGGGTCGAATTCCGCAGATCTCCCGGCGCCATCAGCACCGATTGGCCGGGCGGCCAGTCGCGGCGCCGCCGGATGCGCCATTGGTCGGGCGGCGAGCGGCGCCCTCCGTAGCGCTCGGGCGTAGGAGGGTCCCTTCGCCGCCATCAACCGATCGCAACCCGCGCAATGCGCGGATGGCGCGGAACGGAGTCCGCGCCCCACCCGCCGTTTGTTTTTCCAGATCGATCAAGCACTCCGTGTGCCTGGGACGAATCGGCGGCGATCCGTCGGACAGTCGAGGCGTCGAGCGGCACAAGCTTCCACTCGCTCACGCTCGGAGCCACGTCGAGCCTCCACTCGCTGGCGATCGCGGCCACAGAAAAAGCCCGGCCTGAAATCAGGCCGGGCCGTCAACATTCGAGCGCGTTTAGCGCCGGCGCGCTCTCAGCCACCCCAAGGCAGCCCGCCGGCAAAAGGCCGATCGGCTGCTAGAACGTTCCTTTCACACCGAGCGAGTACTGCGCGCCGTTGGTGTAGTTGTTCTCCACGGTCGACCATTCCGGCGCATCCGGGCCATCAAGCGACCAGCGGGTCACTGCGTTGTTGATGTTTCGGCCGGCAGCAAACACGGCGAAGTGCTTTGAAACCTGGTATTCGACATTGGCATCCCACTGCTGCACCGCCCGTACATTCTCATTCGCATTCGGGTAGTTGCTGCTGGTATCGCGAAATTGCTTGCCGCGATAATTCCAATACAACCCGGCCGAAAACCTCTTGTGGGCAAAGCGAACGCCGGCGTTGCCGGTGGTCGGAATGTTGCCGCCATTGTTCTTCAGGTTGAATGTGCTGGAATTTCCACCCGTCACACGAAGTTTGGTCATGTTCCCGAACACGGAGAACATCTTCCCAAACCGCGGAATGAAATCGAGGGTCTGACTGTAGCCCAGTTCGTAGCCATCGATCCGGGCGTCGCCCGCGTTGATCCGGGTCTGCCAGCGATACCCAATCAGATCCTGGGGCAGTCCGATGCTGTCGAGCAACGCCGCATCGGCGGTTTTGTAGATCGTCGCAAAGAAATTCCGGATATCCTTTCGGAACACGCCGGCGGAGAGCAGCCCGTTGTGTGGCAGGTAGTACTCCAGCGCGAGGTCGTAGTTCTTCGCCGTCCACGGGATCAGCGACGTGTTCGAACTGTTGATGTATCCCGGATAACCTCCTTGGGCCGGGTCGTAAGTCGCATTCCCCGAGACGGAGCTGTTCGGCACGATATCGGACGGCGAAGGACGGCCGGTCGTCTTCGCAAACGCCGCACGGAAGAGCAAATTCTCCGTGATGTTGTAGGTCAGGTCGGCGCTGGGGAAGTAATCGTGATAATTGCGCGCGTTGTACGTGGCGCGTCGTTTGTAGATCAGCGCCGTCTGTTCCGGACCGCTGGAGTCAGTGCCGACGAGCTGCGGCAACAGGACGTATTTTTTGTTCACCGTAACCAGATTCCCATTCGCGTCCCGTTGATAGATGGCGTTTGAGTCCTGAGCCGAGCCGTACCCGCGATCCTGGGTCAGCTCGTAGCGCACGCCTCCGACCACGCGCACCCGGTTGTGGAAGAACCGCACGTCGCCCATGATGTAGCCGGCGGAGACGCGCTCCATCAGCAGCGGCGAGCGGGTGGCCTCGTTCTTGATCTTGTCGCCGAGATTTCCGGGCGTCTGGTAGAAGTAGCTCGGATGGTTTTTGAACGCATCCCACACGAGCCATGGGCTCGCCCACTGGTATCCAGGCAATCCATACCCGGGGCTGCTGCCGGCGTAGTTTTGGTCGACGTACGCGCCCATCCCCTCGTCCCCGCTCGTCGGTTTTCCGTCCGGCCCCGCATAATTCCAGTACTGCGCCGAGTAGTTGAGGTCGCGCAACAGGTTGTTCGTCGCCGCGCCGACCTGAATGGCCAGCGGGAACCACCTGGTATCGAACCCGCGTTTGATGTCGGCTCGGTACTCCGTCACCGAGTCCTGCGTCGTGAAGGGCTGGCTGCCGAGCTGCCCCATATCGTAGTTGGCGAGCTTGGTCGTATCGACTGCCGCGCCGTTCTGGTCGAGCACCGTGACCTTGCCGACGCCAGAGGTGCCATTGTCGATCCCGTCGAAGCTGACCGTCGCGCCCTTGATTCCGGAAATCTTGGTATTTATCGCGTGAAGCGTGGTGCCAACCTGGGTGAAGAAACCCTTGTCGATGTCACGCACCCGGTTGTTCGCATTGGAATAGGTCGCAGCCAGCTTGATATCCCATTGACCGCGATTGAACCGATAATTGACGCCGACGAACCGCGTTAAGGCATTCCGGTTCTGCCAGCCGCCGCCCATGCTGTTCCCGCCGGTCGCAGCTGTCGTCGCGCCATGGGTGAACGTCTCCCCCCACCCCTGCGGCTGGGCGTTGCCCACGCTGTAGCTGATGGTGCGACTCGCTGAGTCCTGGCGATAAGCAAGGGCAGAGGCGGTGAACGAAAACAGATTTCCCGGCGACGGTTTCCAGTCGACCTTGGCGGAGGCCGAGGTGCTGACAACCTCGTTCGGTGCCACCGACGCACTCATGCTCTGCGTAAATGGATTCACCGTGGTCGCGCCGTAGCTCTTGAACTGCCGCGCCGGCGCCATCTTTTTCGTGATGTAAAACTGGTCGTAGTTGGCGACGTTGACGACAATGCCGAGCGTCTTGCTCAGCGGCAGGACGACGTTGCCGGAAAGCGACGGCAGCGTCGTGTAGGTCTTACCGCTATCGATCCCGCCGCGCTTCCCCAGTCCCATCGCATAGCTGTTGGCGGAAAGGTAAGTCGAGAAGTTAATCTGCCGGGCGGCGTATTCGAACGCGCTCTTCGAGACGAGGTTCACACTGCCGCCCATCGTGTTGGCCGGGGTGTCGGGCAGCGGCTCCTTCGTGACCTCGATGCGCGAAAGATTGTTGATGCTCGCTCCCTCGAGGACGAACTGCCGGTTCGGCGTCTGGGTGTTTGCGATCGCGGCACTGGCGATCGAATTGCCATCCTGCGTGACGCGGGTGTAGTTCGTGCCGAAGCCGCGGATATCGATGCCGGAGGGATTGTTGCCGTCCTTGAACTCGATGTTCACTCCGGGGATGTGCTTCACGAACTCGCCGAGATTGCCCTGGTTGATCTCGCCGTACGCGTCCGTCGAGACGACGTTCATCAGGTTCGGGGCGAATCGCTGCTCGTTGATCGCGATCGTCTGCGCATTCGTCTCGCGTTCGGAGGCGACGACAAACGTGTCCATTCGAACCACCGCCCCGGGTTCGGCGGCCGTGCTGGCGGTCAGCGTGATATCCTGCGTCACGGTTTCACCGGCGGCCACCGTCACCACGACCCGCTGCGGCCGCAGGCCGGTGTAGAAAACGTCGAGGGTCGCCGTGCCGGCGGGAACGCGCGGCAGGCTGTACTCGCCAATCGAGTCGGAGAACGTCTCGAGGTTGGTACCTTCCACCTGGATACGCGCCTTGTGCAGGTACATTCCGATGTCGGCGTTCTGCACGCGGCCCTGGATGCTGCCCGTTCCGCCGGGCGTCTGCGCCGGCAGGCCAAGGACTGACAGCGCGAACAGCGCGCCGCCACCGACGAGGAGAAAGCGCCAGCTCGACCGGCGCGAGCGACGCGAATGCGAAACAGGCTCCCTGGCGGGAACCGGAGCTGGAGTAGTCATTGGGGTCAGCTGGATTTGCTAGAGGTAGCGGTCCGCGCGCTGGAAGCACGTCCCGTGTTTCATATGAAACAGCGTAGTACTTAGGCTTACTGATGAAACACGTGTCAATGCGAATCCAGCGTGGGGCGGCTGGCATTCGCGGTCGTTTATCGGCGCGCGTCGAGGAGGGTCGCGGTGGCGGCCGCCCCTCTGTTGCGCCCCGGCCGTCGCGTCGATCGAATTCCCGGATGAAATTCCGGCCTTGACCGGCGTTTTTTCATGAAACCAGATAGCCGGGCGAGTTTACCGCTTCCACCACCGGCGCGGTAATCTATCCCATGAATTTTCAACGTCCTATCACGTTGCACCAACCCGGAGTCGTTAGCTTCGGAATCGGCTGCGCATCGCAGTGCGCGCCCGCGTTGCTCGGCCGCGGTGCCAGGGGGGTCGCCGTCGTATCGTCCCCTGCGCTCGCGGCGGCCGCGGAAGCCGTGGCGCGCCGCCTGCGCGACAACGGGCTGGCCGTTAGCGTCTTGCTCGATTGCCCCGCCGAACCGGATGTTGCGGCGTTCGAAGCGCTGCGCCGGAAGATTCACGGACAACCCGTCGATTCGGTCGTGGGCCTAGGGGGCGGCAGCGTTCTGGATCTGGCCAAACTGCTGGCGGCCCTGCATGGCCGTGAGGAACCGGTCACACAATTCTTCGGCACGGGCCTGATCCCCCACCGGCACGTCCATCTCGTCTGCGTGCCGACGACCGCGGGAACCGGCAGCGAGGTGTCGCCAAACGCGATTCTTTACGACCCGGCCGATCAGTTGAAGAAGGCGGTGATCAGTCCGCACCTTGTGCCCGATGTTGCCTTGGTCGACCCGGAGCTCACGACCTCGGCGCCCCCCGCCCTGACTGCCGCAACCGGAATCGATGCGCTGGTACATTGCCTCGAAGCCTACGCCAACCGATTCGCGCACCCGCTCACGGATACGATCGCGCTCGAAGGCATCCGGCTGATTTCGGCGCATTTGCCGCGGGCCGTCGCCAATGGTGGCGACCTCGAAGCCCGCTCAGCCGTTGCGCTCGGCAGCCTGTACGGTGGAATGTGCCTCGGCCCCGTGAACACCGCCGCCGTCCACGCCCTCGCCTATCCGCTCGGCAGCGAATTCCGGCTGGCCCATGGTTTGTCCAACGCCCTCCTCCTTCCGCACGTCGTCCGGTTCAACCTGCCGGCCGCGACCGAGCGGTATGCCAACGTTGCCCGGGTCCTGGGAGTGACCGACACCGGGCAGCCGGCGGAAATCGCGGAACGCGGCGCGAATCGACTGGAAAAACTCTGCCGGGCGTGCGGCGTGCCAGCGCGCCTTTCGGCGGTGGGCGTGCCCGCCGGAGCGATTCCGCGGCTGGCGGTCGCGGCAATGAAGGTGCAGCGCCTGTTGAAAAACAATCCGCGGGAGGTTTCGCTGGCCGACGCCGAGGCGATCTATCGCGCGGCACTCTGAGCGCACATCCCGGCGCGCCGGTCGGCCCGGATAAAATCAGCAATCCCGACCTCATACGCGCACCATTTTCACCATGAGCACCTCTTCCCTGCCACTGGTAGCCATCACCCTTGGCGACCCTGCCGGAACCGGCCCCGAGATCATCACGAAGGCGCTGGCGGTGCCTGACCTGCGAACCGTGTGCCGGCCGGTGGTGATCGGAGATGCGCGGACGCTGCAACGCGCGCTGGAGTTCACCGGCGTGCAGTTGCAGGTGACCCCCGTCGACGATGTCGCCCAAACGAGCGGCGACAGCGGACGCATCGAGGTTCTCGACCTGAAAAACGTCGATCCGGCGGCGGTGCCGCTGGGACGCGTCAGCCCGGCGGCCGGAAAGGCCGCGTATGAATACGTGCGAACCGCCGCGGAACTCGCGTTGCAGCGGCGCGTGGGGGCAATCGTGACGTCGGCGATCAACAAGGAAGCGCTGAACCAGGCCGGCTACCATTACGACGGCCACACGGGACTGCTCGCGGAACTGTGCCATGCGCCGGACGCAACGATGATGCTGGCGGCCGACAAGCTGCGCGTCAGTCACGTTTCCACCCACGTGCCGCTCCGTGTCGCGATCGACCGCGTCCAGCCACAGCGAATTCTCAACGTGATCCGGCTGACCCGCGATGCCGTCGCGCGACTGGGGATCGCCAACCCGCGAATCGCGGTCGCCGGACTGAATCCGCACGCGGGGGAACATGGCCTGTTCGGCGACGAAGAGGAGCGGCTCATCGCCCCCGCCATTCGGAGCGCGCAGGAGCAGGGAATCGCCGCCTCGGGCCCCTACCCTGGCGACACCGTGTTCTTCCGGACAATGCAGGGAGAATTCGACGCCGCGGTTGCGATGTATCACGACCAGGGGCACGTGGCCGTGAAAATGCTCGGGATCTGGCGGGGCGTGAACATCACACTTGGGCTGCCGATCATCCGGACGTCCGTGGAACATGGCACGAATTTCGACATGGCCGGAACAGGCCGGTCCGACCCGCGCAGCCTGCTCGAGGCGACCCGGCTGGCCGCGGCTCTGGCGCGGGCGACCTGACGCTCCCGGCGGTCTCACGGCACGTTCCGGCTGGCTCCTGGTCTCGGGCGCCCGCACAATTCCCGATGCTGCAACCGGGAACCCAGGCGGTTGCGCCAAACCGGGTTGTGCGCTCTCTCCTCTCGGCATGTCGGAAGACACACCACGATCGAACCGATCTTCAGCCGGCGCCCCCTGGCTGTGGGCCTCCCTGCTGGCCGTGGCGATTCTCGCTGCCTACGCCAACAGCTTTCCCGGCAGCTTCTTTTTCGACGATTTTGACGGCGTCGTTTTCAACGCCTCGATCCGCCATCTTCACCATCTCGGGCAGGTGCTCTGGCCGCCGGTCGCGGCGGGGATCGGCGGCCGGCCCTTCGCCAACCTGACCATGGCGCTGAACTACGGGTTTGGCGGGTTGAACGCCGGCCAGTTTCACGCCGTCAATCTCGCGATCCACATCACAGGTGCGATCCTCCTTTTTGGACTGGTCCGCCGCACGCTCCGCCGCGAACCTCTGCGCGAGCGTTTCGCGGACGCTTCCAGTCTGGTCGCGTTCACCGTGGCCGCCTTCTGGGCGCTCCAGCCGGTGCAGACCAACGTCGTCGATTACGTCTCGCAACGCACCGAAGGTTTGATGGCGGCGTTGTATCTCCTGACGTTGTACGCGTTCGCCCGCAGTGCGGATGATCGTTCCAGGGGATGGGCCGTCGTGTCGGTCGTCGCCTGCCTGCTCGGCATGGCCACCAAGGAAGATATGGCGACGGCCCCGGTGCTCGTGCTGCTTTACGATCGCACCTTTGTGTCAGGCAGCTTTGGGGAAAGTCTCCGCCGGCACCGGTTCACGTATGTCGGACTCGCCGCCACCTGGCTCCTGCTGGGCGAACTGGTCTATCATTCCCAACTCTCGGCCCGGGGCGTCGGATTCGGCCTGGGCGTTAGCTGGCACGAATATGCCGTGACCGAATGCCGCACGGTTGTCCGCTATCTCCAGCGATCGTTCTGGCCCAGCCCGCTCATCTTCGACTACGGGCCCAAGTACATCAAAACGTTCGCCGATGCCTGGCCCGGGGTCGCGATTCTGGCCGCGCTCGTCGCGGTCACCGGGGTGACATTATGGCGACGTCCCGTCGTTGGATTCTCACTGGCGGCATTCTTCGTTCTGCTCGCACCCTCGTCGAGCGTGGTGCCGGTCGCGGAGCAACCGTGCGCGGAAAACCGTCTTTATCTGCCCCTGGCCGCCTGCGCGGTCCTGCTTGGGGCCGCCGCGTATCGGGCGATTGGACGGTGGGCGTTTGCCGCGCTGGTGGCTGCCGGGATTGCCCTCGGCGTCGCGACCTTCGCGCGGAATCCCGCGTTTCAGAGCGAGACCGCAATCTGGTGGGACACCGTGGCGAAAAACCCCAACAACGAGCGGGCGGAAAACAATCTCGGCAATTCACTGCTCAAGCATGGGCATACCCAACTCGCCGCGCCGTATTTCAACGTCGCCCTGCGGCTTTCCCCCACCTACGCCGACGCCCACAATAACCGGGGCGTCACGCTGCTGCGGGAGGGCCATGCGGCGGAGGCCGTGCCGGAGTTTCTCGCCGCCATCAGCGACAAGCCGAATTTCCGCGACGCACAGTACAATCTGGGCGAGGCCTACATCGAGCTCGGTCGTTCCGCCGATGCGGTGAAGGCGCTCGAGATCGACGTGAAGCTCGATCCGGACAACCCCAAGGCGCACAACAATCTCGGGATCGCGCTGCTCGATGTCGGCCGCGTCGAGGACTCGATTGCCCAGGAACACATCGCGCTCCGTCTCGACCCGGAAATGCCCGAGGCGCACTATAATCTGGGGAACGCCCTCGGCCGCGCGGGACGGATCCCAGACGCGCTCGCCGAATATGACCGGACGCTCAAGCTCGATCCCAACTTCGCCAAGGCGCACAACAATGCCGGCACCTTGCTCATGCAGGTCGGCCGAAATGCCGATGCCCGGCGCCACTTCGAAGCCGCGCTGAAGATCAACCCGCAGTACGCCGACGCGAGACGGAATCTTGCGCTGGTGCAGGGGCACCCGTTGTAAGCGTCTCGTTGCGCCATCCCCAGATCGTCATCCGGCGGTCAACCGGCTGGCGAGCCGGCAGCACGAAGCTGGCCGCATACCCCACCACGATGACAAGCAGGTGTCCGATGACGCCGATGAGAACGCCCTGGGCATGAAAGTTCCAACGCCCGAGATCGAGGACGCGGGAGTGCCCCGACGTCAGCGTGGCATATGCCGTAAACAGGAGGTTGGCGACGATGCCCACCCAGACCGCCGCCGTGCTGGCACGCGTGCTCGCGAACGCCAGGAAAAACACCCCGAAAAGCCCGCCGGCGAGAATCGAGGTCGCGGTGAAGTACAGCGACAGCGCGGTCCCTCCCGTCCGGGCCAGCAGGATCGCCACGACCGTGCACAGCGCGCCGGCGGCCGCGACGATGAGTTTGCCGACCATGAGATTTTCCCGATCCGAGGCGTTCGGTCGCGCCCGCCGATAAAAGTCCTCCACCCCGACCGTCGCAAAGCAGTTCAGATCCGAGGAGATCGTCGACATCGCGGCCGCAAACAGCGAGGCCATGATGACGCCGGCGAGACCGGCGGGAATGTGCGTCGCCAGAAAATGCGGGTAAACCTGGTCCGCCTTGGAAACGAACGCCGGCAACGCCTCGCCGGAAAGCCGGTAGTAGGCCCACGTCAGGGTGCCGATCAGCAGGAACAGCGCCCAGACGGGAATGCAGAGCAGCGCGCCGAGTCCAACCCCGCGCAGCGCGTCCCGGTCGCTGCGCGCGACGAGGTACCGCTGCACGATCGTCTGATCCGCCGTGTATTTCTGCAGGTACCAGAAAAAGCCATACGCCGCCATCACCCACACGCTTTTTGAGGACAGACTCCAGTCGAGCGTGCCGAGATCGAACTTGTGATTGACCCAGGCGAGATGGAACGCCGCCGGCGCTCCCCCCGGCGTCAAAGCGATCAGGTACACCAGGCTGATCACAATCCCGAACCAGAGGATGAAACCCTGGATGACGTCCGTCCAAATGACCGCCTCGAGTCCGCCGATGTACGTGTACACGACGGTCACCGCGCCCGAGACGACGATCACCGAGTGCATGTCCCACCCGGTGAGGCTCCGCACGGTCAGCGCCACCAGGTAGAAGACAAAACCCATTTTCGAGAAGGCCCCCGCCGCAAAGCCGATCGCGGTGTACGCGCGGATACTGTACCCGAAACGACGCTCAAAATACTCGAACGCGCTCATGCGCACCGCCCGCCGGAAGAACGGAACAATGACGGCGCCGACGAGGATCAGCACCCCGATGACCATGAAACCCGGCACGAGCTCGGCCCAGCTCCCCGCGTAACCGTTGCCAGGATACGCGATAAAGGTGATGCTGCTGATCAGCGTGGCGAAGATCGAAACCCCCATCGCCCAGGCGGGGATCGAACGCTTGGCGATGAAGTACTGCTCGGTCGAGGTCTGTCGTTTCGCGAACCGCAACCCGATCGCGAGCATCCCCACCATGTATACGCCGATGACGGCCAGATCCAGCCAGCGCAGGTGGGTCATATCGCAACGACGGAATCCCGCTCGACGAGCGTCGGTTCAACCAGCACCTGGACGGACTGCGTTTCGCGCGGATGCTGCATCCGCCAGAGAAGCTGGTCGACGGTGCGCCGACCGATGAACTCGGCGTGCACGTCAACGGTGGTGGGCACGGGGTTGAGATCCATCAGGAGCGACTGTTCGTTGTTGCAGGAAATGACGCTGATGTCCCGGCCGACGCGCACATCGCGCCGCTCGAGGGCCGAGTAGAGCTGCACCGCCGTCCGATCGGACGGAACAAACACGCCCGTGGGCCGCGATTTCGCGGGCAATTTTGCCCAGCGCTCGACCAAGGCGTTCACATTTTCCTGCAGCGTCATCGCCGGCAGCGGCCAGGTCAGGGCGTCGTGCCGCTCGGTTTCGAGGAGGACCGCTTCACCGCCGAGCCGCGTGGCGCTGGCAAAGAACGCGATCTTCAGCTTTTCGAACTGGGTTTGCCCCGGCTTGGGATTGAGAAAGGCGATCCGCCGGTGCCCCTTGGCGTGGAAATGCTCGGCCACCAGCCGGCCCGCGGCATCCGTGTCGAAGTTGCAGTGGTCGCCACGCGCGTTCGCCAGGCGCCCCATCAGCCAGACGTGCGGAAAACCCGCGATGTTCGCGAGCAGTTCGCTGTCCGATTCCGCCGGCAGCAAGCCCTGGTTCGGCCCCTTCAGGATGAGTCCATCCACCCGCCGTTCGGCCAAAAACGGAGGCACCCGGTCACCCCGCGGAATATTCGCCAGCAGGATGTTGCGTCCGTGCGCCGCCAGGGCGTGCTCAATGCCCTGCATCGCCGCCCCGACGACCGGGAGGTGCGCCAGCGTATCTTCCATGCCGAAGAAAATCATCGCGATGTTGCCCACCGCCAGGCCGCCGTTGGGGTGCTCCGCCGGGGTGCGCCGCTGACGGAGCCGCGAGTAGTTCAGGGTACGTGCCGCATCGAGGACGCGCGCCCGGATTTCCGCGTTCACATCCGCGTGGTTGTTCATGACCCGCGACACGGTCCCCAAAGAGACATTGGCGACCCGGGCGACGTCGGTGATGGTGGCTGGCTTGTTTTTGGCCATGAGGGGACGGCGCGCAGGCGCCGACAGCGGGGTTTAGAGGCTCATCTATTTCAGATGAAAAAATGGCCTGTCAATGAATTTCATGAAATTATTTATCGAACGACGGCGGTCCCTCGAAACGTCAGTCGAACCGGCCCGAGCAAACCCGACGGCAGAAGCGGCGAGTCGGGCTTGTACGGATCGTACGTGGTCCAGGTGTGCCGTTGCGCAACAGGCAACCGCTGGTCGCCGATCAGTCGATTCGGCCAGAGGTTGGTCACCTTGACCTCGAGACGATTCTGTCCCGCCCGAACCGCACGAGTGATATCCACCTCAAACGGTGGTTTCCAGAGAATGCCCAAATCGACGCCGTTCAGGGTGACGGACGCAACTTCCCTGACCGTGCCAAGATCAAGCCAGATCGTTCGACCCTTCGTCAGCTCCGAACGCGGAAAATCGAACGTTTTGGTGTAGCGGGCGGTGCCAGAGAAGTATTTCACGCCGTCCTCCGGGCTGTCCGTCCACGACACCAACTCCGGCCATGGCAACGCGGTGGGCGCTCCCCAGCCGGCGGGAAAATGCAGGGACCACGATTCCCCGATCTCGATCGGCACCGGCAGATCCACGGTGGCGTGGAGCGTTTTGCCATCCGCGGTGGAAAGGGTGTACAGTCCACTGGTCGCCGTCGTGAGCTCGATCCGTCCTTGCGGGTCGTATGCCGCGTCAACAACGGGTGCTCCGGATGCGGTACCGCCGGCAACCTGCACGACCGGTTCGATCCCTTGGTCCGGCGCGCGGAAAATGACAAACACCGACCCGGCCGGTGCGAAACTGAGCCGAACCGTCGTGCCCCCGTCGTGCTCACGAAAGAGCGCGGTCCGCTCCATCCGCCCGGTATCAGCGTGCCAGAGTTCCGGCATGCGTCCTGCCACGCGGAACGTAAGCTCGGCCGAGGCGGCACGGTGGTGCTGGCTGGAGACAAAATAGACGTCTGCCGCCCCAATCCGCCGGTGGATCGCGGCGAATCCGGGAGGCGCCACGAAATCGGGGGCAACACCGATCCTTTTGAGGACCGCACTCAGCGGCAGACCCCAGAAAACGTGTCCGCGGCCAAAGTCATGTTCGGTCACGGTCTTGCCATCACAATCTCCCCACACCTCCTTCGCCTCCGCGAGCACCTGCTCATCGCACCGCGGGAAGCCGGTGAGACTCGGAGAATGGGTCGGGCGGCGGCCGACCACGGTGGCGCCCGCCGCGACGAAGTCCCGGATTCGGGCCAGCAACTCGGGAGTCATGCGATCCGAATCAGCGAGGAGCAGGAGCGCGTAGCTTGTTCCGTCCGGCAGCACCAGCCGTCCGTCCCGGACCTCCATCCGTTTCATCAACACCTCGGCGTTGCAGGCGTCGTAGCCGTAGCCGGGCGGGAGGAGCGGCTCGTTGTGCGCGAGCGTGTTCGGCACGTTCTCGCCATAGAAATAGCACACGTCGTCGACGTTCACGCCGCGTTGCAGCAGGTACTGGCAACGCGTGAGATACTCCATCCAGGGTCCGGCCTCGTTCCACCAGGTGTTCGTTCGCTCGAAGTTCGTCCCCCACCGGCCCATTGCCATCCCTGGCACCCGATCGAGCCACGGCTGGTGGGCGTAGCGGTGAAAGACGAGGCGGTTGATCCCGGTCGTGAACTGGAGGTCTCCGAGCATCTTGTGGTCAAAGGGCGCTTTCGTCCAATTCGCGTCCTGCGGTTTGGCCGTGAACGCCTCCGCCGCCGCGATGCGCGTTCCGTAGATGTGCGCGGCCGACGCCGTTTCCTTGGTGTCATTGTGACCATCCATCCAGAACTCGCCCATCGGGACATCGGTGCGCCCTTTGCATTCGAGTTCATCGGCAACGGTCGGCATGTTGATCCCGGGCGCCTCGGCCGTGAATTCCATCCCGTGTTGGTGGCACAAGGCGCGAAACTCACCGTAGTAGTTCTCCGCGATGAGATCACCGATTGTCCGGCGGAAGTCCCAGAGGAAGCGCTGGCTGATTTCAACATTCCCGACCACGCGCCCGGTGAGAACGGGCAGATACGGCAGGAGATCGTAACCGCGCCGGCGCATGAACTCCGACCGAAAGGCCGGCGTCCAGTTTTCCGAGCCGGCTTCCCAACTGTCCGCCAGCACCGCCGCGAATGTTTGGCCCGCGAGGGGACCGGCTTGCGCGATGATCCGGCCCATCAGCGCATCGAAGTGGGCGTCGACGGCCGCCCGGCTCATCTTGTCGCATTCCCATCCCCGGCCGCCTTCGGGCGCCGGGGCGTTCATCTGGCCGGTTGGGGTATGGCAGAACCGGACGATCGTCCAGTCGCCCGGGGGAACATCCCACTGCAGCCGGCCATCGTGGACCTGCGGCGTCAGATTGACGATCCGGTCCGGTGCGATCGAATCCGCTCGCGGGATCGACTGCGGAATGAAATCGACGCCCGCCTCGGACCGAAAGCCCGCCCGCACCTCGGTCTGAGCCAAACGCATGTCGCCAAAATCGATCGCCGTCAGGACGAGCGATTTCGCCCGTGCGTCCACCTTCGTGATCGAAATCCGGAAGAACCGCGCGGTGGTCTCCGGGAAGGTCGTCAAGACCGACGGATGGTTCCGGCCCCGCGCAAGCATCGGCAACTCTGCCACGCGGCGCCAGGTCGCACCATCATCGCTCGCCTCGATGACCCCGTTGACCGGCATCGACAGGTATTCACGCCCCACCAGCCGGATCGAACCGCAGAGTTGCGGCTTTCCGAAGTCGACAGTGATGACCTGCGGCGTGCCCGGAGCCGGCATCGGCAGTTCCACGACATGGCCGCCGTTGCCGGACAACAATGGTCGCAGCTCGACTCCCGGCGTGCTGGACGTAACCGACGCCGCGGCGGCTTCGATCGGCCGGGCCTCGGCCGGGGCAGCCGGAAACGCGAGCGTGGCGATGTCGGCGCAATATCCGGCAACCACCATGGTTGGCTCCGGCAACGGCACCGAAAGCGATTGGGGCCCGTGAACGCGGAGTTCACTCCACACCACGCGCTGCATCGCCTCCGCCGGAGTGACCCAGGGTCCGCCCGATTCGCTCCAACCGGCGCAGTTCTGGATCGTGATCTTCAAGCCGAGGCGGTTTGCCTCCGAAATCGCATAATGCACCAGTCCGTACCACTCGGGGCTGAACACCTTCACCGGGCCGGGCGCCTCGCCCTGGGTGGCGTTGAAGATCTGCGCTCCGCCGAGGCCGATGTGCTTCATCGCTTCGAGGTCGGCTTTGATTCCTTCCCGGCTGATGTTGCCATTCATCCAGTGCCACCAGGTCTGGGGCCGCGCATCGGCCGGCGGATGGCGGAATCCGTCGGCGAGCACGTCGGCGGCTTGCGCCGCAACGGGGACGAACGCCACGAGAAGAATCAAGGGGAGATGACGTGGGGAGCGCATGGAGGAGAGGATTCGAGCTGGACGCGCCGGGGGAAATCCGGATGCGGGGATCGGCCCCGAATCTCCAGCCCGCGCGTGCGGAAGGTTGGCAGAATACAGGCTAGCGATGCGCCGACAATCTTGGACGCGGGCAATTCGAACGAAGGTGCGGCGTCGACCTCACGCGCCAGCGGGTATTCGTCTGCGCGCGGCGAAGGCCAGGAGGCCACACCAACAGATCGCACAGGCGGCGACTGAAATCGGCAGGACGGCGAGCACCCCCCGCTGCAGATCGCCCCATTTGTCCGAAAAGTACCCCACGAGACGTGGCGACCAGACGTCGCCAAACAAGTGGATCGAGAAAATCGAAGCGGCCATCGCGCTTGCCCGCATGCTCGACGGCACGGTTTCAAGGATCAGCGTGTTCACCGGCCCGGTGGAGAAGAAGAGCAGGAACATTGCGGCGATCAAGGCCACCTTCGCCCAGCCCAGGCCGGGAAGCATGAACGCGGCAAAGGCGAGCGGTGCAGCGGCAACCGAACTCAGCGCCAGGACCAGTTCGTACCCGACCGCCGTTCGATGCTGCCAGCGCGTGGCGAGCAATCCGCCGGCCAACGTGGCGGTCAGCCCGGTGCCGGCAACCGCGGCGCCAAAGAAGTGATTGGCCGCCTCGTTCGACAGGTGGTGGATTCGGATCAGGAACGTCGGTGCCCAGGCAGCGAAACCGCCGAGCGCGAACGTCTGGGCGGCGTAGCCGGCGACAACCAGCAGATATCGCGGCAGGCGCACCAGCGCGGCGTACGACCGCCAACCCCGAACCTGCTCCCCAGCCGGTGTATCGTCGCTCGCACCACGGCGCGGCTCGCGCAGCACGAGCAGCAATCCCGCGAGTGCGAGTCCTGGATACCCGACCCACTCGAACGCCGCTCGCCAGCCCCAATGCGCGGCAATCGTCCCGCCAATCACGTATCCGAGGGCGGAACCAACCGGGATCGCGAGATAGAAAACCGAGATGGCGTTGTTTCGTCGCGCCCGGGGAAAGAGGTCGGAGATCCAGGCCGGGCTGATGGTGCCAAAACTCGCCTCGCCAAATCCGACCAGAATTCGAAACAGGACCAGCGATGTCAGGGTGCCCGCGTGTCCCGAGAGCAACGTGCCGCAGCTCCAGACCGCGACCCCCGCGGCAATCAACCATCGTCGCGGCACGCGGTCACCCAGATATCCAAAAATCGGCGACGTCAGAAAGTAACCCCAGGTGAATGCCGACTGCAGCATACCCAGTTGCTCATCCCGCAGGTGGAGATCCGACTTGAGCGGCGTGAATACCGAGGCCAACACCCACCGATCGACGTAATCGAGGATGTTCAGGCCGGTGAGAACGACGAGGGAGCCGATTGGCCAGAGGGGTCTGCGATCGTCCACGGCCCGCGAGAAAACCGGCCCGGCGTGCGGGTGAAAAGGCCGAAGTCGGTCATCACGCCGAGCCCGGCGGTCGCGACCCGGGTGTTTTCGTCCGGGGAACGGTCAGAAGCGGATGGACATGCCGGCGCGGACACCGCTCTGGTCGGACAGATCGATCTTCGTCGCGTACTTGGCGGTCGCCGTATCGAGGCTCTGCGTGTAGCCGCTGGCCGACTGGAACACCGCGCCGGCAAAGAACCCCGCCTTGTCCGTCAGATCGAACTGCAGCGAGGCGTCCGCAAAGTAACCGGGGCGAAGCTTGTACACCGTGTTGGTATCGGACTCCGTGATGTCGGCCCCGATGTCGGGCGTAAACGTCTGGTTCACGGTGTAGGCCGTGCCGGAATAGATCAGCGCCGGTCCCGCACTCAATTCGATCCGCAGCCGGGAGGTGATCGGAATCAGCACTTCGGGCCCGAACCGGAACGTGAAGTACGCGCCCTTGACGACCCACTGATTGACGACGCTCGTGATGTTTACGCCGTTGGCAGTCGTCCGCAATGCCGGGACGTTTCCGATCAGGACACTGTTGTCGACGCTCACCGTCTGGACCGAGCCGTCGGAGTTGGTGACCGCGTTGCCGTTGGCATCCAGCACGGTCTGCTGAGTCGTGCTCGGCGCCGTATAGGGCAAGCTCGTGATTGGCACAGTCTGGCCATAGCTCGGATAGTAGTCCGTGATGGTCGTGACGTTGGCCTGAACGGCGGACGTCGTGCGCGCGGAGATGTCGTTGACGGACATTCCGGCGATCAAGTTCCAGCTGACGCGTCCGTGAAACAACTTCCCCATGTCCCGGACGACGGAGATATCCATGCCGCTGTTCGTCTTCGTCTTCTTCTGCCGGATCGTGTCGTCGGTCACGTCGGCGGAATAGGAATGAAACGCGACATACCCGTTGGGAACATCATTCAAGCCGCGAGTTGGATCGCCGACTTGGCGGGAATCCGTCAGTTGCCACGTGTTCGTTTTCCCGTCTGGAGCGACGGGCTGAGTGCCCGTTTGTCCCGAATTCGGATCGACCACGGGGTTGCCGCTCGAATCGACCAGGGTTGTCGGCCGGCCATCGGGTCTTACATAGCCGTCGTGGTACGTCCGCGTGATGTTCGGCGTGGTGGAGTCGCTCGTCAGATCATCCGGCGACAGAATGGACCCGTGGCCGAAGAAACTCGCCTTGGCGCCGCTCAGGTAACGGAACCCGAACTGCACCGTGCTCCTGGGCTCATAGATGTACTCGTCCAGGTTGCTGAAGTCCGGGATTTCGACCGGCGGCGCACGCCGTTCCTCATCCTGATCCTGCTGCGCATGGGCAACGGCCAGCGCAGATGCAAATATGACCAGGGCAAGACGAAGATATTTCATGCGGTAAGCGCGAAATTGGACGGCGGAAGGGAACGAATGTTGCATCAAAGTGCAGGCTCGCCCCTCCGGTCGTCAACGAGAGAGTGACGTCATTCCTTGAACTCGTCCCGCCGGCGCGCGGCCTCGTCCTCCGCCTTCAAGGCCTCCGCGGCGGCAGGATCGAGGGCCGCTTCACGCTCCCGCAGTCGGCGCTCCCGGGCCCGGAGATCCTCCTCCCGCTGCTCGAGCTCGATTTCCTTTTCCTGCTGGGCCTGCACCTTCTCGAACAACCGAGTCTCGCTCTCGTCCAGAAACGACTGTCGCTCGCGAACCTCTTTTCTGGCTTCCTCGAGGCTCGCCGCCTGGCGCTCCAGTTCCGTCCGGAGCTGTTCAAGTGCCGCCTTTTCCTCCGCCGACACCTCCGCTGTCGGAGCGGACCGGCGTACGGCCGCCAGCTTGGATCGGGCTTCGAGCAGCGCCTCGGCCTCCGCGAGGTCGCGTTCGCGCTCGGTCTGTCGGACCTCAACCTCGGCCACGACACGTTCCCGTTCGGCGAGGGATAGTTCAAGCTGCCGGAGCGACCGCTCCAGGTCGGCAATCCGGGGATCCGCTTCCATACCGAACGATTCACGCCCGAAGGGAGCCCGCGTGGCGGAGACGATGGCACGAATCGATTCACGCGCCGCGGCCGATGCCTCGGAAACCTCGAATGGCGCGCGGGTGCTCGCCGATCGGCGCCTGGGAAGCGAGAGACTGGGAGCAGAGGGCTTGGGCGCGGGAAACCTAATCGGCAACGCCGCCGCATCCGTGGTCGGAACGGGCGGAACATCGGACGGCGGCGGCGATTGAGGCGGATCGTCAGGCATGAGAACGGGCAAGTATTGCGTGCGCCCGTCCGATTTCAATCCGCGCGTCGCATCCCGGGACTGATTGGGCGGAGAACCGGGTCGCACGCTGCCCACCGATCGCATTGCCCTTGCCGGCTTCGACCGGCGCCCGGCCGCAGACCGGGTTATTTGCGGAAAAGGCGTCCGAACCAGCCGGGCTTCTTTTCGGGCTCCGATTCCCCTTTGCCCACACGCAGATGAGGCTTGAGCAACGCAGCGGCCCTGGCTTCGAGCGCCGGATCACCGAGAACCACAAAATGCCTCGCCAGGGTACCTCCGGCCGCCAGGTCCCGCTCGAGCGCGAGCAGTTCGTCCCGGAACCAGGTTACCGCCACCTCCGTGCGCGCCACGGCGTCAGGTGCCGGCGCGACGCGGGCCAGAGCCTCGACGAGATGCAGGCCCTTGGTTCCGCGCCGGAAGGGAAGGACCTCCGCCAGGGCCGCTTCGTCCACGTGGGAAAGCGCATTGAGCAGCTTTCGAAAATCGCCCCCGACGATCACGGTTTGGGCCATGCCCTGGGCGAACACGGCGAACTCACCGAGCGTCGCCAGCTTTTCGAGTCGGCAAAACTCGAGCGTGGCCGGATCCAACGCGGTCAGCACGATCGGAAAATTCTCGGGGATCCCGAGTTTGGCCATGTTCTTGAGCAGGACGTTGTCTCGTTCTGCCGCGACCTCCGTCTGCGCGACCATCTCCCCAAACGGATTGTCGAATGCCAGCGTCTCCCGCAGGATGCCAATCAACTGGTCCATGCGTTCCGGAGGCTGGCCCTTGAGCTGCAGCAGTTCCGTTGCCTCCTCGAAGTTGAGATCGATGTACTTGGCCGGCGTTTCTTCCGCCTTCGTGATCGGCCAGTCCATTCCCTCGAGATTCTGGGCGAGGCTGTTCAGGGGGGTGTCGACCATGATCGACGACGCAAAGGCCGACCGGACTTCATCCCACTCTTTGGCGGTGGATTTCATGGGGCTGGACGTGGGTTGGCGTTCAGGTCGCAGGAGCGTGCTTCACCAGTTCGCTCGCGAGCTTGCGATAATCATTGATCACGTTGTCACCACCGGCGCCAGCCTCCGCATCAGCACTCACCAGTGCCACGGGAAGACCCAGGGCAACGGCCCGGCGCACGACCATCGCATCACGGATCTGCGTGTCGAAGATCTTCGCCGCCTGGGCGACCCGTTTGGCGCTTCTGAATTGGTTCACCCGGAGCTGCATCCGCATCTTCGGCACCTCGATGTCGACGCCACTCTTGATGGAATTGAAAATGACGCCGTACACCTGCGCCGCCGGCCCCATCGACGCTTCACGAAAACTGGCGGATAGCTGGTGGAACTTCTGCAGCTTCTCGACCAGCAACGTGAACCCGATCAGGCTCAGGGCGTCGGGATTTGCCGGCACGTAGAGCTCGTTCGACGAGAAGACGCCGCATTGCGACGCACGCAGGATGTTCGGCGGACAATCGAACAGGACGAAATCGTAATTCGATTCGATTTCCTTCAACTGGCGATAAAAGACCAGGAAAGGGGGAAATTTCGGGTCGCCGTTGTACTCGTTCTCCAGATCGACGAGGTTGAACGTCGTGGGAATGAGATCGAGGCCGGGCAGGAGCTTCTCCCCCGTCTTCCCTTCGACGACGTCCTTGATGACCAAGTCCCGCACCTGGGTCTTGCCAGGATCAAAAATCGAATAGATCGCGCCGTCGCCACTCGAGTTGATCTTGTTCCATCGATCGAGCTTCAGCAGCCAGATGCTCGCATTCGACTGCGTGTCGAAGTCACACAAAAGCACGCGCTTGCCGAGCTTCACGAGCGAAGCGGCTGTATTGACCACGAGGGAAGTTTTGCCCACGCCCCCCTTGTAGTTTAGGAAACTGATTCTACGCGCCATGTGGGAATGCCCGTTGACAAGCCGGACAAGACCTCGGTGAACATGGGATCGCCCGATTGCCGGGGCCAGTCAAAAACCCTCGGCTGCGCTTTTACTAATCTTTTTCCAGTTCGTGAACAAAGCCCTGATCCGTGATGCGATCCTGACCCAGCTCCGTGCTGAACTGGAACAGCAGACCGCGGCGGCCCTCCTGGCCCGCGACGAGGCCATCAGTGAGGAGAGCCGTCCCGAGAACCAATACGACATGCACAGCCAGGAAGCCGCCTATCTGGCAGAGGGACAGGCCAAGCTCGCGAACGAGATTTCGCAGAATATCGCCCAGTATGCCGCCCTCCCCGTTCCCGATCTACCAGAGCAGGCGGCGATCGCGATCGGCGCCCTCGTCGAGATTGAGGGCGGCGGGCCACTCTACTTTGTCGGACCGCGCGCCGGCGGGCTTGATGTCAACGTGGACGGGCGTGAGGTCCTGGTGATCACTCCGCAATCGCCGCTCGGCCGCGAACTGATGGGCAAGCACGCCGGCGACAGTTTCAGACTGCCCGGACGCGGCGCACCACAGAGGATCCTGTCCGTCAGCTGACGCGGCGAAAGCGTTCCGATCACGCCACCCATCCAGTGGACGACGCGGCCGCTCGCGACGTGGTTTTCGCGCCGGCCGTGAAGGACAGGCGCAGCCTTCCTGGGTCGCCGCGCCGGAACAAAAAAAGTGCCGGAAATTGCCTCCGGCACCAAAAGGGACGCCCCGAAGTTCGCCTCCGGGGCGTCGCTGATGAGGGTCAGAATGACAGCGTGTTCGTCAGCTGCCAAGTCATGCCATCGCGGATACGATACAGCGCAACGTTGCCGTCGGGCTGCATCGAAACCGGGACCAACCCGGCGTTCTCGCCGACGTTGCGGAGGTTCACCTGGATCTTCCAGTTGATCTTGTCCGTCAATTTGCGGCCATAGCCCATCCATAGGTCATAGTGCGACTCCGTCGGGCCGTACCAGGGGTTGCTCACGTCAAGCGTCGTGTAGACCGTGGCGCCGGTCGAATCCTTCGGGAAATGATATCCGAGGATGCGTTTATCCTCCCAGCGATACGCGCCGCCGACCCACGACCCTTTCAGGAATCCCTGCGTGAACGAATACGTCGCGATGCCGTTGAAGCGCCATTCCGGAATCTCGGGTGCGCTGGACCCAATCTGCCCCTTCAGGACCGAGTACGGGCCCAGGATGTTGTCGGCCCAAGCCTTCCGGAACGTGTCACCGCCCCACAGCCGGATCAGGCCGGCATCCCCGGCGAGGAATTTCGTGTAGGTCGAGATCCAGGTGTCGATCGCCGGGCTGATGGCGCTGTACGATGACTTGGTCTTCGACGCATTAGCCGTGAGCTTGAGGTTCTTGATCGGCTCGCCCGTGACCTCGAATTCAATGCCCTTCGATGTCGTGTCGACGGATGCGACTGGTCCCGCGCCGAAGTCGCGGAGGCGACCCGCGTACGCCGGTTGGAGACCAAGGTTGGCCGCGCCAACTCCGTTGACACCATATGTCGGAACTGCCGCGTACCAATCCGCTGCATTGGCGCTGTGCATCCTCGACACATTCAAGCCCAGGCCATACTGGTCGGCGAAACGCTGATCGAGCGGGAAGTTCTGGAAGAAATCCGACACGATCGCGTGAATGCGCGCCTTGTCCGGGCTGCCGTCCGGCAGCGTGGCGATACCGTTCCAAGGCCATCCCCAATCGGCCTGGCGCAGACCTTCGACGCCGTCCTCGGCGGCGAGCGCGTGGGTGGCCCCCCAGTACGGTAACGCCCAGACGTAGTACAGCGAACCGGCAAACCCGGCGTTGTCCGACGCGAGCGTGGCATTCTGAACCTTGGTCTTGTACCAGTTGACACGGAAGCTCAGCCGGTCATCCAGCGTGGAAATCACGAAACCGTAATCCTTCGTCTTTCCGGTCGGATTCGGGATCTGGGTGCCGAAGATGTCGCCACGCGGCGCGTCCGCCTTGAAGTTTTCCGATTGGTTGTAGGTCAGGCTGATGTTCGTGCCCCAGGGCAGTTGCTTCCTGAGGAATGAGGGCATGTGGACGACCGCGCCGTAGCTCTTTGTCTCGCCGGCTGCCTTCCGGGTGTTCGCATCCGAGGTGTCGACCCAATAGTTCATCTGCGCCACCTGCAGCGCATCCTGCGGGGCCTGGGTGGCGGCATTCCGGACTTCATCGCGGCGCCAGGCAAACATCGGGACAATGTCGCCGTCCCAGAAGTAGCCCTGCCATACGATGCCCTTGGACTCGATCTGGTTGCGGCTCTTTACGCCACTTGTCCACAACTGATCAATATCCCCCTGGTCGGCATTGAGAATGCGGAAGCTGTTCGTCCTCCATCCGACGTAATTCGCCGGGTTTTCGGCCTGGGTACCCGTGTGATCGGCCGATGCGCCGCCCGCACCGTCCGGAAGCGTGTAGACGTACGGGTCGGCTGGATTCACGGACGCCGGAGCATTCCAGTGCGAGTCAAAGTACTTCACGCTCTGCATCCCGCTCGGATTGATCTGGGCGGACACGTTGCCCAAATGCGCTGCGGACGCGGAGCTGCGATCCGCCAGACTCGGTCCAATGTACGCGACCCAGTCGTATTGCCGGCCACCGTTCGTGATCTGCAAGTTCGCACTGTTGGGCGGATTGAGTCCTGCCTGGTAGCTGACATCCGAAGCCCAACGGGCGAATTGCCGGTTATCCTGCTTTTTCACGCTGTCCGAGAAAAGACCAGTGAACGTGTGCCGACCGAGAATCCGAGCCAGCAGCGAATTCTTGGCCAGGAAATCGTCTGCGCGCACTTCGCCGAAACCGGTGAAACGAACGTCATCCCGGTCGATCTCGTTCCATTGATTGCCATACTGGCCGCTGTTCGCGACGTAGGGTCGGCCCACGTTTGGGTTGGCGCTGCCGTCGAGCAGCTTGGTGTTGATGTCGACGGAGATCTGGTACTGGTCGCCGGACAGGAACACGATTTGCCCGTCCTTGTAGCGCTCGTAGTTGTACACGATCTCGAAGCCGAGGCGTGAATTGAGGAAGGTCTGCGAGACCGCGATGTTTCCCACCTTCCACTTCTGCCACTCACGCTTGTTGTTTCCATCAATCAGCAGATTGTAGAAATCGTAGATCGAGGGATCGGTCAGCGACGTGTCCTTGTAATACTGTCCGCCCGGCAGCACCGCCCGGGCGTACTTGTTGAACGTGCTGATGCCCCAGGGGCGCTGGAAGATGATTCCACTGATCGTGCCGTCGATGGCACCCGTCGAGTCGATGCCGAGCGCGGTGCCGATGTTCGGCATCATCGTGTTCATCGGGGTCGAACTGTTGGAATTGTAGAAGCCGGCGATGTCGGAGCTCATCAGGCGGCCAAGGAAAGCCTCCTTGAACCACGGATAGGTCTGGCTCGGATATCCCGGCGGATTCAGGGTGTTCGCCCCGTACACGTACCAGGTCGTCGTCGGGTCGATCATCATCTTGTCCATGTTCGCAAAACCGTTCGATGTGCCGGTCTTGAACCACGGCGTGATCGCATCGATGGGGGGAAGTGTGCGCGGCCGGTTCGCCTTCACGTCGCCGTTCTCGAAATTAGCCCGGATCGACGTGTGCGCCGACTCCCGGCTGAAGAAGCTCGGATCGTAACGAACGGCGCCAAAAATCCGCTGGTCGTGGTTGTATGCGGGGCGCTGCTGGTAATTGGTCCGGTCGTCGAGCGCGGCAACCCGGAAAGCGAGTTCCTGCTTCAGCAGCACATAGTTCACGTCGAGCGTATCCCGCAGCGAGCCGTAGCTGGCGATGCGGTTCTCGATCGTGGCGGCATTTCGAAACATCGCGGTGTTGACGCTCGTGTTGACGATGCCCGCCGGACTGCCGACGCCGAACAGAATCGAGTTCGGACCGCGCTGCAGGTCAACGCGATCGACGATATAGCTGTCCCACGGAACGCTGGTCAGGAAGTAATCGCGGGTATTGTCCGCCGCATCCAGGCCGCGCACGCGGGTATTTTCGTTCGGACGAAGCAGATTCGGCGACTCGTTGTACGTCGATCCGCCACCCGAGCCGGAGAAGTTGCCGTAGATTCCGCCGACATCGGTGTTCGTCGTGTACACCAGCAGATCCTGGTTGTTCTTCGCCCCCGTGTCTTCCAGGAAGCGCTTCGACACCACACTCAATGAGGATGGAACATCCTTCAAATCGGTCCGGACGCGGGCGCCGGCAAGCGTGTCCTTCACCACATACGTGTCGCTCTCGCTCGTCGCGGCGACGGTGAACGGCGACATTTCGATCAACTCCTCGTCCGTGGAGGCAACGGGCGGTGGGGGTGCAGTCTGGGCAGCTGTTCGGGGAATCCCGGTCAGAAGAAACGCCGCCATGGCATACGGCAGCGGTAGCAGCACATTGGAACGTTTCATACGCACGTCTTGGTTGGATTCAGGTTAACGACAAAAAACGCCCTACCTTCGCCAAAGGGACCTGGCGTCGGTAAAACGGGGATACTCGGGGGTAAGCATCGAGCGGTCGGAAAACCGCGGCTGGAGAGAGGCAGGCTAGCGAGACCGCGATTTCAATCCAATGAGTTAAATTACACTATATTTGAGAACTATTGCCATACTATAGCCACGCATATTTTGCGCTCAGCATTAAATAATCTAACATCGATCGAATATATAAAATTGTCTTCTCAACGGGAACCCGTGGAGATTTCACCGACGATGGATGGCGATGCCGCGTCACCGCAGCGCACTGCGATGACAAGCGATCGATGCGACGCCAGAGGCAAAACACGACCAATCCCAGCTCCCGCATCACCGCAGGTCGGCCGCGCCGCATTTCTTGTCCGACATGTCGCCAGGCTGCTGGCCGCATTTCGAGACCTCCGCTTCTCGACCACCGCATCCCCAATTGCACCTTCGTGTCGCATCGGTCACGGTTCCGCCGTTCGATCGCATTGAGATTCCTGTCCGATTTGCAGTGACGTCCTTCAGCCGGCGCGTGCTGCGGCGATCGCAAGCGACATTCTTGCCGCGAGCCACCCTTGAAACCCACGCGCCGCGCGGCGCAAATTCGCGTCGATCGCGCTGGGTTCTCGTCGTCGGCAAACGTCGAGCTCACACGATCACGCGCGAGCCCTTCGGTATCGATCGTGGCGCGGCCCGATCCGCCTCCGACGAGCAAGCCTGTCGGCATGGCCGCGCGAGCGCGGCCAACGAAGGACGCGATCGGCGCGGAACGAAAATTGGGTAGTGGGCATCTGGCTGGGGTGCGATGCCTCACAACTGCAGTCTGAAAACGGAATTTTGAGTCGCCAAGCCGGGATTTAACGTTACATCATAGTATTCCTCCCGCTACTCTGCCCCTTTCTATGAAGTTCATTGATGGCGCCTGGCTCATGCAGCCGGGCGTTCAGGCCCATTTCCCCACCGCCGCGCACGATCTCCACCAGGATCGCGACACGCTCGTCGTCCATGCGCCCACCCATCCGGTGCGACACCGCGGTGACACGCTTCAAGGTCCGGTCCTGACCTTCTGCTTCAGCGCGCCGATCGAGGGCGTCATCCGCGTGCGGATGGAGCATTTTTCGGGAGTCCCCGATCGCCTTCCGCTGCTCACCTTGGCGCCGCAGCCCGGTGTCGCGGCGATCGCGATCGACGAGCAGGTTGCGACCGTCACCTCCGGCGAGTTGCAAGCGCGGATCCGGCGCGAGGACGGCTGGAATGTGACGTTCGTCGCCGATGGCGCCGTGCTCACTCAGAGTGGCGCGCGTGACAGCGGGTGGATGGAAGTCGCCGGGACCCAACGGTTCCTCCAGATGCAGCTTTCCCTCGCCGTCGGCGAATGCGTCTACGGTCTTGGCGAGCGGTTCACGGCCTTCGTCAAGAACGGCCAGGTCGTGGAGAACACCAACCGCGACGGTGGCACCGGCACCGAGCAGGCTTACAAGGCCGTTCCATTTTACCTCACCAACCGCGGCTATGGCGTGCTCGTCAACGAGACCGGTCCCGTCTCCTTCGAGGTGGCGACGGAGAAAGTGTCGCGGGTTCAGTTCAGCATCCAGCAGGAGCATCTGGAGTTCTTCCTCATCTACGGACCGACCCCGAAGGACATCCTGCGGAGACTGACGGCGCTGACGGGCCGCCCCGCCCTCCCGCCGCCGTGGTCCTTCGGCCTTTGGCTCTCGACCTCGTTTCTGACCAATTACGACGAGGCGACGGTCATGAGCTTCATTGACGGGATGCGGGAGCGCGACATTCCCCTCCACGTCTTCCATTTCGACTGTTTCTGGATGCGCGAATACCGCTGGTGTGACTTCGAATGGGACCCGCGCGTGTTCCCCGATCCCGCCGGCCTGCTGCGGCGCCTTCACGACCGCGGCCTGAAGGTCTGCGTCTGGATCAACCCCTATATCGCGCAGCAATCGACGCTCTTTGCCGAGGGCCGCGACCGGGGCTATTTCCTGCATCGGCCGAATGGCGAGGTCTGGCAATCGGACTTGTGGCAGCCCGGGATGGCGATCGTCGATTTCACGAATCCGGGGGCGCGCACCTGGTACACCGGCCACCTCCGCCGGCTGCTCGCCCTCGGAGTGGATTGTTTCAAGACCGATTTCGGCGAACGCATCCCAACCGACGTCGTTTACCACGACCGATCCGATCCTGTCCGGATGCACAACTTCTACTCAGTCCTGTACAACGAGACCGTTTTTCGGCTGCTCGAGGAAGTCCGCGGCACCGGCGATGCCGTCGTGTTCGCGCGCGCTTCGTACGCCACCGGCCAGCGTTTTCCCGTCCACTGGGGAGGGGACTGCTGGTCGAATTTCGAATCGATGGCCGAAAGCCTGCGCGGCGGATTGTCCCTCGGACTCTGTGGCTTCGGCTTCTGGAGCCACGACATCGGCGGGTTCGAAGGCCTCCCCCCGGCGGCCGTTTACAAGCGGTGGGTCGCGTTCGGCCTGCTCTCCTCGCACAGCCGGCTTCATGGCAGCACGTCGTACCGCGTGCCCTGGAACTACGACCAGGAGGCCTGCGATGTCCTGCGGTTCTTCACGCGTTTGAAATGCCGGCTCATGCCGTACCTCTGGGCCAAGGCGGTCGAGGCGCACCGCAGCGGGCTGCCGGTCATGAGGGCGATGCTGGTCGAATTTCCCGGCGATCCGGCTGCTGACACGCTCGATCGACAGTTCATGCTCGGTGACGCCCTGCTCGTCGCACCGGTTCTGAGCGAGAATGGCGATGTCTCCTACTACCTTCCGGAAGGTCGCTGGACGCACCTGTTGACGGGCGAGGTCCAGTCGGGCGGACGCTGGCAGCGGGCGCGGCACGGCTTCCTGTCGCTTCCGCTCTTTGTCCGGCCGGCAACCGTTCTCGCCCTTGGCGGTTCCGACGACCGTCCGGACTACGATCTCGCGAGTGCCGTCACGTTCCGCATTTACGAGCTGGCCGATGGCGCCCGTGCGGACTGCGTCGTGCCGGATCGGCCAGGCGCCACCGGGACGACGTGCACGGTTGAACGTCGCGGTTCCGAGGTGACCGCAAGACTCGCGGGCGCGATTCCCGCGTCGTGGAGACTGCAGGTGGCAGGTGCGACCCGGGCTTCATCCCCCGATCGTGGCGCCTGCGTCATCGACGATCCGCTCGGGACGATCGTGGCTGCTGCCGATGGTGCGGCGTCGCTCCTGGTCCGTGTCGGGTGAAATCACGCTGCGGTCCACGACTCACGCGCGGTATTGCCCTCGGGCAATTTTCCGTTCGTCGTGAGGTCATGCGGATTTGTCCGGCCCTTCTTCTCACCGCCCTTGCCCTCCTCACCTTTTCCGGCTGCCAATCCGGGGGGGTCAAAGCCGTCCTCCCGATTTCTGGCGGAGGCAAGATCGACGTCGAACTCGGCGCCGACGGTCCCAAGCCCGGCGAAGCCGACGGGTACACCGCCATCCGGCCGGCGGTCTTTCCCGGCAAGGAAAACCGTGAGCTCAATTACGAGTTCGGTATTCACAGTTCGGGTGCATCCGATCTGAAGCGGATCCAGATCGTTGATGTCTCGGACGACCAGCCGATCCCGCTGATTGACGACACTCATCCGAAGTTCATCAACAGCATCTGGCTGGGGAAGTCCGAGATGATCTCCGCCGACGACCCGCGCCTGAAATGGGTCCTCCAGTTGCCGATGTCGCTTCGGGTCTACCGCTATACGTTGACCCACGCCGACGGGAAGCAGGCCAGTTTCTACAATGTGGGCGCCTACCCGCCCTGGCTGAAAACCCTGATCCGCACCAAGTGGGGCGATAATTACTGATTCGGCCGCCCGGCGCACACCCTTGCGATCGGGGCTGATGTCCGGCACAAGCGACGATTCCAGCATGCCGAAAATGAAACGAGTCCGGTCCGCCCGCGCCGCCACGCTGGCTGACGTCGGGCGCGTGGCCGGAGTCTCGGCCATGGCGGCCTCCGCCGTCCTGAACCAGGCGCGCACCTCGTCGCGGATTTCCGAGGAAACGCGGCAACGGATCCTGAAGGCCGCGGCCCAGCTCGATTACCGGCCCAACGCCGCCGCCCGCGCGCTCGCCAACCGCCGCATGCAGACCCTCGGCGTCGCCGCGGTCATCGAGGGCGGCGAGCTCAACCACTACTTCCTGGAGGTATTCAACGGCATCCTCGCCGCGGCCGCCACCCATGACCAGAACACGACCGTGTTTGCGCTCCACAACTGGGGACCGGATGCGGCGCGCTTGCGGACGATCTGCGACGGCCGCATCGACGGCTTGATCCTCGTCGCGCCCACGTTTTCGCCGAAGGAAAAGATCCTCCCGGCGCACACGCCCTTCGTCTCCATCCATGCAAACTCGCGGCTTCCGGGGGTGATCAACATTGAAAGCGACGAGGAACGCGGCGCATTCGACCTGGTGCGCCTGCTCGTCGCGCAGGGCCACCATCGGATCATGCACCTGGCCGGACCGGCGGGATTGATCGGCACGGAACGGCGTCTGCGCGGATACCGGCGCGCCCTCGCCGCCGCTCGCCTTCCCTACACCCCCGGCCTGGTGGTCGAAACCGGGTTCAGCGCCGACCGCGGCCGTGACACCGTGCGCCAATGGCTCCGCAGCCATCCGGGCGAACTCCTCCCGCAGGCGATTTTCAGCGTGAACGACAGTGTCGCCGTCGGCGCGATGGAGGCTCTGGCCGAAGCGGGGCTCCGCGTGCCGGACGATGTTTCGCTCGCCGGCTTCGACGACTCGCTCGCCGCCCGTATCACCGTTCCCCAGCTCACCTCGGTCCGCCAGCCGTTGCGGGCGATGGGCATCCGCGCGGTCGACCTGCTCCTCGGTCGCATCGAACACCGGCTTCCAAACGACGCCCCGCCGGTCGTCTTTCCGGTCGATATCATCCCCCGGGCATCGACCCGCGGACCGACCGGAGCGGACCGGCTCGTTCCGCGTCCCAGATAAGGACGCACCGCGCCCCGCGGACGCGACATGGCGGTCGATCAGTCAGCGGACTCCGGTCGCAAAGCCGTCCGCTGCCGTGTAGTGCGGCTCGATATCCACGGGCACGTTCGAGAGTTCCGCCAGCACGCCGGCCACATCGGGACGCACGACGACCATGCGATCGAGCAACGCCTTCGCCCGGGCGTAGTCACCGGTCGCCTGGATGGTCATGATCTCGTGCGTGAGCGACGTGACCGCCGCCTTCATCTTTGGATAATCCACCGCGAACGTCCCGTCCGACCGCCGGACAAACGCGCCGGCGTCGCGCAGCCAGTTGAACTGGAGCGCCATTCCCTTGGCGTGAGCCTCCGTCAGTCCGAAGCGCAGCGTCCGGAAGGACGACGCCAGGTACGTGGTGTACAGCGCGTGTTCCCCCGCCGGATCGAGGACTCCATGGTCCATCAGGTATTGGAGCGCCCACAGCGCCGAGATGTCGGCCTTGGCCTCCTCGAGCGTGCCATTGAGCTCCTTCAACTCATGCCGCACGGTCGTTTCCCGGCCGTTGACCCGAATGGTCTGCGGACCGAGTCCATGCATCAGCTCGTGCATGAGGATGTGGGTGAAGAAGGGGTCGAATTTGACCAGCGACCGATCCGCCGGTGAAAGCACGTCCGCGGCGATCGGAAGCAGGACGCGCTGGAATTTCGCCTCCTGGATGTTCCGCAGCAGGACGCGCTTCGAGCCTTTGGCCGCCACGACACGCTCGTCGTTTGGCAGGTTGAATGCCGCCGTCTGCACGCCGTGATTGCCGTCGCCCGAGGCGAAGACGAGATCGACGACCCGGATCGGCGAATAGCCGCCGAGTTTCGGCCGCCGGTACCGCGGATCGATCGGAAGATGGTCCTCGAGTTCCTGCAGGCGCCCGCTGAACCGGGCCAGTTCGGCGGTTTCGCCTTCGTCGGTGACAGCGATGAACGCCTCGAAGGCCGCCTTGTAGTTGAACCAGCCGTCCGTGTAGACCTCGTACGGCCCCAGCGTCGGCTCGATCGTCGCATTCAGTTCCATCCAGGCGACGTCGCTGGCATAATAATCATTGGTGAGAAACGCCTCCGCCCGTTTCTCCAGATACGACTTCAGCGTGGGCTGGCTTGTCGCGGCGGCCGCCTCCCGCAGGAGCTTCGCCGCCGCCGCCAGTTCGCCCGCGTACTCCACGCTGTACGGCACCGCCACGAAACCGCCGGACGGCGCGCGACGAACGGTGGTGAAAAAGCCCGTCGCCTGCGCCTTCTCTTCGCCGGTCAGCCCGTGCATCCAGGCCTCGACCTGATCACGGGTCGCATCGGCGGGGTAGAAGTTGGCTTCCTCCGGCTTGGGCCCCACGCCTGGCAGGAACGGCCGGTCCTCGTCAAGCGACGACCAGGGGCCCGCGTTCAGTCGGAAATAGTGCAGGCGGGCGCGCCCCAGCGGCGAATCGTCGCGCACGAGCTCGCTCAGCCAGGTCTCGTTCATCGGAGATACCTGCCGGAGGTAGACCGCATCGAAGATCTTCGCCGCCTCGATCATTTTCCGGAGGGCAAGCTGCTCGTTCGGGGGCAGCTTCGAGGTGTCGACGGTGACATCGACGGGGACGAACCGGGCCGTCATCCGCTGCAGTTCCGCCAGACCCGGCACCTTTTCGGGCACGCCGCGCACCGTCGTCGC
>DASZYH010000329.1:0-13911 GCA_035545515.1 Opitutaceae bacterium | reverse complement strand
GATATTCGGCGGCGGCGCCCGCCAGGTCACCCTGATGCAACAGGACGTTCGCCGCATTGACCCGGGCTCCCGCAAAATCGGGTTTCAAACGCACCGCGGCGGAAAACTCGGCGAGGGCTGTTTTCGTTGCGCCGGTCTGTTCGAGCGCGAGCCCGAGATCATTGTGCGCTTCCGCGGATTCCGGCTGCAGCTCGACCGCCGCCCGGAATTGCTCCACTGCCTCCTGCACCTGGCCGGCGGCCAGCAGCGCACGCGCGAGGTTCCGCCGGGCGGCATCGTTTGCACGGTCGAGCCGCACCGCGGCGGTCAGGTGGCCGATCGCGTCAGAGGTACGGTGCAGCCGGAGCAGTTCGGCACCGAGGTCGTTCTCCGCCGCCGAAAACGCCGGACGGAGCCGAAGTGCGCTCTCGTACTGCGCGACCGCTTCGGTATCGCGTCCCACCCGGCCGTAGGCCTGCCCGAGGTTGTAACGAATGTCCGGATCGTCGGGTTTGAGCCGCGCGGCCTGCTCGTACGCGCCGAGGGCCGCGGTGAGATCTCCGGTCTGGGTCAATGCGTACCCGAGATCGTTCTGTGCGTCGGCGTACGCGGGATCGCGACGGAGCGCGTCGCGGTAGCACGCGATCGCCTCGGTCCAGCGCTGCTGTCGCACATACGCGGCACCGAGGCTCGCGTAGGCCCGGGGATTCGAGGGAACCTCACGAATCGTTTTCGTCCACAGCGCGATCTCCGACTGGTAATCGCGATTGCGCGCAACCGTCGTCGCCCCCAGCGCGAGCGCCAGTGCGATCACACCCGACGCGGGGAGCGACCGGGCGGCGCGGGCGATCGCCAGAGCGACGAGCAGGATAACGACCGCCGATGCCAGGTACATCCGGTGTTCCGCGATCGTCTGCGTCGTCAGCGGCACGAAACTGGAACTCGGCGCGAGCAGGAGAAAGAAGGCGGCCGCCGGAAATCCCCACGCCGCGCGTTGCACGACGCCATAGACGGTGACGGCGAGCGCCGCGACGAGGGCCACCGCCAGCGGCCAGACGCTTGCCAGGTGATGCACCAGCGGGACGCCGTAGTCCACGACGAGGGGATGCGGCCAGATCACCAGGCCGGCGTACGTGCCGAGCGCACGGCATTGCGTGACGGCATACCGCCACGCGCCAACGCCGAGCCCGAACCCGACGGTCCCGGCGCGCGCGTGGTTCATGGCGACCAGTGCGGCAGTCACCATCCAGGTCGATGCGAGTCCGAGATAAAATCCGCGGCGGGCGCGCCAGGCGGCGGCAAAACTTCCCGCGAGAAAACCCCGGTCGTAGAGCAGCGCGAGCACCGGGATCACCACGGCCACCTCCTTGCTGAGCGCGCCGCCCAGGGCGGCCAGCACGCCGAGGCCGAGCCAAGCCTTCGGACGGGCGCCGGAATCCGCCCGCGCGAGGGCGTTGAGTGCGAGCAACGTGGCGAGCGCGACGAGGATTTCATTGCGTTGGATCACGCCCGCGACCGACTCCGTGACGAGCGGATGGACCGCCCACAGCAGCGAAACGCCAAGCGCAAACCGGTTCGCGCGCCCCGCCGGCCAGCCGAGCCGTCGCGCGAGCGTTTCCCGGAGCAGCAGGCAGAGCAGCGCCGCCGCGAGCCCGTGCAGGAGGACATTGGTCAGATGGTATCCGAACGGCTGATATCCGGAGAGGGCGTAGTCCGACGCGAGCGTGACGTTCACGAGCGGCCGTCCGGCGGCGCCCGCGGCGTCAACCGGCGGTCGCAGGACGGCGGCCGGCGGCCAGAGATGCCGGATCGTCGGGTTCCGCACGACGGCCGGGTAATCGTCGAAGATGAACGGCGCGTGTAGGACATTGGCGTACACGGCGAACACCGCGGCCAGGAGCACCACCGCCGACAACAGTGCGCCGCGCGGGCCGTTCAAGGCGACGGAGGAGGGGGCAAGGGCGCGCGGTGGCCGCATGGTCGATGGAGAATGGGGTGGCCGCGGCGGATTCGCGGGACGCGCCCCCGGGACGATTCATCGGCCGCGCGGGCCCGATGGCAACGGCGAACCCGGCTCCGGACAGCGCCTTCCGCCACCAACGGCAAAACGGTCACGTGCCCGAAATTCGAATACGAAGGAGTGCCCGGAGGCCATCAGCGGGGCGCCATCTGCCATTAGCTCGCGGAATTCTGCGATACCCCGATGCAAGACAAAAAACGCACGAGTTTTCACGCATTTCTTGCGATAAACCTATTGACGGGAATGGGGTCGAGTACCATCGGTTGTGGTCTCCGCGGTGAGCGACCACAGCCTGTTGTGGTCAGTAACGCGTTAATAACTTCCGATAACTTCTGATCGCCTACGGCCTTTTCGCCCCCAAAAAGCCGCCTTTCGCCGGTCATTTTCACCTCCCACTCTCCCGTTCGCGTTCTCTGTCCCACGTTTCGCCAGTCCCATGCACAAAACGTTTCAGGTCGGTGCCAAGACGTTCGTTCTCGATCAAGCGAAGGCTGAAGCCGCCTTCGCCGCCAAGAAGGTCATCAACGGTCGCGAGACCATGACATTCAACCTCCTCCCCCTGAAATACCAGTGGGCCTACGATCTCTATCGGAAGATGAAGGCCAACCACTGGGAGCCGGAGGACATTCCCATGGGCAAGGACATCGAGCAGTGGCGTGACGAACGCGCCTTGTCGGATGTCGAGCGCTGGATCATCCGGATGGGCATCGGCTATTTCTCCGCCGCCGAGGGGATCGTCGGCGACAACATCCAGCACGTCGTGCGCGAACTTGTCACCGCCCCCGAGCTCAAGCTCGTGCTCGGCCGCCACGCGCATGAGGAGAACATCCATGCCGACTCGCTGCTCTACATGATCGCGTCGCTCGGCATCAACCCGCACGAGTGCGAGGCGATGTTCGAGGACGTGCCGACCATCGTCCGCAAGAACGAATTCGTCACCAAGGTCTCGCGCGACCTGCGGCGCGACCTGGATCTCACCCAGCCGGAAAACAAGCGGCTCCTCGCGAAGAACATCTTCGTTTTCGGCCAGTGCATGGAGGGCACGCAGTTCTACGGGCTGTTCGGCATGATCCTTTCGCTTTACCGGCAGAACAAGTTTCCCGGCATCGGCCAGATGTTCCGCTACACCCTGCGCGACGAGTCGAACCACATCGAGGTGTTCCGGAATCTCTTCATGGATCTTGTCGAGGAAAACCGCGAGATCTGGACCACCGAGTTCAAGGAGGAGCTGCGGCAGCTCATGACCGAGGCGATCACGCTCGAGAAGGAGTTCATCCGCGACTGCCTGCCCGTGAATGCCGTCGGCCTCGCCGCCGACGAGTTCACCTCCTACATCGACTACATCGCCGATCGCCGCCTCGAAGGCTGCGGGCTCGCCCCGCTGACGCCGGGCGTCAAGAACCCGCTGCCCTGGCTTGCGGAGATGATGGACATCAAGAAGGAGCAGAATTTCTTCGAGGGTCGCGTCACCGAATACCAAAAGGCGTCCTCGCTCAACGTCGCCAGCGACGACGAACTGTAGGCCCGGCGGAGAGAGGACGGCGGACGGATTCTGCGGTTCGCGCCTCCTCCCGTTTTCCTGCCACCCGTCACCCACCGCTGGCCCTCGTTCTCCCGAAGCGGCCCCGCTTCGTTCGTTCTCTTACCCCGTCGTTCCCACCGTCTTCGTCTCGACTTCCGCCGCCGGTTCCCGGACACGCGTCCGACCGGTGCGGAGGCGATGACGTTTCCGAATTTCCGGGTCTCCCGGCCACCACCATTTCCAGCGTCCCCACCGCTCCCACTCGTATTCCCATGACGCCTTCTCTCGCCACCGATCTCGCCCTCAAACGCACCGTCCACACTCCGCTCGAACAAAAGCCGCATTACGCCTGGCGCGATATCCTCGCGACCGAATCCATTGAGCTTCCGCCCGTCATCCTCGTCTGCCCGCATGGCGATGAGCGGTTCGTGATGAGCGAGGTGGCTGACACCCTCGGCAAGGCGCTGACCAACGTCTCCCTCGCCAAGGGTGAGAAGGATATCTTCACCGATGCGAACCGCGCCTGGGTGGTTGCGATCTGCCGCGAGCTCGCGGCGAACCTCCGTGAGCTGGGGCGCAAGCAGAACCCGCTTCGGCTCGGGCTCAACGAGCTGTACGAGCTGATCGAGAAGACGCTCGTCGACAACAACGCCTATTTCGTCGCGAAGAGCCTGCTCCTCAACCGCGCCCGCAAGATCGCGATCGACCGCGACGCCGCCGCCAAATCGACCCTCCGCGTCATCCGCCGCAACAACCAGGTCGTTCCCTGGAGCGAGCAGAAGGTTGAAATCGCGGTCCGCAAGACGTTCCTCTCGATGCAGCGCGATTCGGCTCCGGCCGTCGCCATCACCCGCGCGGTGTCCGAGCGGGTCCACGGTTCGAAGCAGTCCTTCGTCCACATCGAGGAAATCCAGGACATCGTCCAGGAGGAGCTGATGAAAGCCGGCCACTTCAAGGTGGCCGAGGCGTACATCCTGTTCCGCGCCGAGCGCGCCGTCGCCCGCACCGCCCAGCCGGCGGTCGACTCCGACACGGCGCCGGTCGCCGAACAGGCGGTGGTGCTGGCCCCGGGACAGGCCGCCCTGATTGTCGTGAAGAAGGCCGACGGCACGAACGTGTTCTGGGACGGCGCGGACCTGCGCAAGCGGATCGAGTTTGCCCGCATCGGGCTGGATCTCTGCCTCTCGAACGACGAGATCGAGCAGGAGCTGCGGCGCTCGGTCTACGACCAGATCTCCGAAAAGGACCTCGACGCCACGATCGTCCTCAATTCGAAGACGCTGATCGAGAAGGATGCCGATTTCGCGAAGTTCGCGGGCCGGATCCAGCTCACGTACATCTACGAGGAGGTGCTCGGCTGGGATATCGTCCGCGACGGGATCGGCTCGCTCAAGACCTACCACCAGCGGGCGTTCAAGAAGTATCTCGAGCACGGGGTGGCGATCAAGCGGCTCAACCCGCGCTTGCTCGAGTACGATCTGGCGAAGCTGGGCGCCGCGCTGGATCCGTCCGCCGACCTCGAGTTCGACTTCCTCGGGATCCAGACGCTGTACGACCGTTACCTGATCGTTGACAAGATGCGGAAGCCGTCGCGACGGATCGAGACGCCGCAGTTCTTCTGGATGCGCGTCGCGATGGGACTCTTCCTCGAGGAGAAGCAGGATCGCGAGGGCCTCGTCACCGGGCTCTACGAGCTCTACAAGTCGCGCCGGTTCTGCAGCAGCACGCCGACCTTGTTCAACTCCGGCACGCTGCATTCGCAGCTCTCCTCCTGCTACCTGTACTTTGTCGACGACTCGCTCGAGAGCATCATGCTCCGCGGCATCGCCGACAACGCCTTCCTCGCCAAGTGGGCGGGCGGCCTCGGCGGCTCGTGGACGGCGGTGCGCGGCACCGGCGCCTACATCGCCGGCACGAACGGCGAATCCCAGGGCGTGATTCCGTTCCTCAAGCTGCACAACGACCAGCTCGTGGCGGTGAACCAGGGCGGCAAGCGCAAGGGCTCGGGCTGCGCCTACCTCGAGAGCTGGCACAACGACATCTTCGAATTCCTCGAGCTGCGGAAGAACACGGGCGACGACCGGCGCCGGACCCACGACATGAACACGGCCAACTGGATTCCCGACCTGTTCATGAAGCGGATGGAGGCGCGGCAGCACTGGACGCTGTTCCGTTCGAACCAGGTCAAGGATCTCCACGATCTTTACGGCGCCGCGTTCGAGAAGCGCTACCTCGAGTACGAGCAGCTTGCGGAGCAGGGAAAGATCCACGGCCATCGCATCGAGGCGCTCGAGCTCTGGAAGAAGATGCTCTCGATGCTTTTCGAGACGGGCCATCCGTGGATCACGTTCAAGGATGCCTGCAATCTCCGCTCGCCGCAGGATCACGTCGGCGTGATCCATTCGTCGAACCTCTGCACCGAGATCACGCTCAACACGTCGAACGACGAGACCGCCGTGTGCAATCTCGGATCGGTCATCCTCGAGACGCACCTCCGGCCGGACGGCTCGCTCGACCGCGAGAAGCTGCGCGAGACCATCCGTCTCGCGGTCCGCGCCCTCGACAACGTCATCGACATCAATTTCTACCCGACGAAGGCCGCCGAGACCTCCAATCGCCGGCACCGGCCGATCGGGCTCGGCGTGATGGGGCTCGCGCACGCCCTCTATCTCCGTGGGCACGCGTTTGCGTCGCCCGAGGCGGTCGACTTCAACGACGAGGCCATGGAGGCGATCGCCTTCTACGCCTACGAGGCGAGCTCCGACCTCGCGGCCGAGCGCGGCAGCTACTCCAGCTACAAGGGCTCGAAGTGGGACCGCGGGCTCCTGCCGCAGGACACGCTCGACCTCCTCGAGCAGGAACGCGGCGTCGCCGTCGAGGTGCCGCGCGGCGGCAGGATGGATTGGACGCCGCTGCGCGCGAAGATCGCGAAGCAGGGCATGCGCAATTCGAACTGCCTCGCGATCGCGCCGACCGCCACGATTTCGAACATCACGGCCACCTCGCCCTGCATCGAGCCGACCTACAAGAACCTGTTCGTCAAATCGAACCTCTCCGGCGAGTTCATCGTCCTGAACCCCTTTCTGGTGAAGGATCTCAAGGCCCGCGGACTCTGGGATCAGGACATGATCGACAACCTGAAGTACTTCGATGGCGAGCTGAAGGACATCGAGCGGATCCCGGCGGACCTGAAGGCGAAATACCTCACCGCATTCGACATCGATCCCAAGTGGATCGTCGACGCCGCCGCGCGGCGCCAGAAATGGATCGATCAGAGCCAGTCGGTGAACCTGTGGATCAAGACGCCGGACCTGAAGACGCTCTCCCATATGTACCGCCAGGCCTGGCACGCCGGACTGAAGACGACGTACTACCTCCGGAGCCTTGGCGCCTCGAACATCGAGAAGGCGACCGTGGCGGTGAAGAAGGAGGTCCGCGGTGTCGCCGGTTCAACCGAGGTGGCCGCGGCCGCGCCCGAGAAGCGGACGTACACCGAGGAGGAGAAGAAGGCCTGCTCGATCGAGGCGATGCGTCGCGGCGAAATCTGCGAAGCCTGCCAGTGACGCCCGGCTGATCCTGCGGCCGACGCCGCCATGTCGCATCCGGTGCGCGGGGTAACCTCACCCCGCGCGGCGCAGCGTCAATGGCTCTCCCGCCATCGCGACGACCGGCGTCAGTGATGGTGTTTGCCCGTGCCGCTGTGCAGCACCGCGCCGATGATCGCGGCGGCGATCAAGACGATTCCGGTTTCCAGCGTGAGCACGCGGACACGGCTATGGAGCTGTGACCATTCGATCAATCCGCCCGGCCCCATGATGCCGCAAAGCAGCACCAGGGCGCCGGCGACTCCCAAGACATGTGGCCAGGATGGTTTCATTGTTTTGTGCTGAGTTTTAGGGTTACTTTGTCGGTGGAGGCACCGCCTTCGTGGCGCGGTCGAGGGTCGACTTCGACACGGGTTGCGACGGTTCGCTGCCCCAGATCCGCATGGAACCTTGCACTCCGACGGTGGCATTGAGCCGGGCGCGTTCGTCCGGGGTCATGCGGTCGTATTCCTCCGGGCTGACATAGGTCACCATCTTGGTGCGCCCATGTTCGTCCGTCGTAAATCCGGTGCCGCTGGCCTGCGAGAGGTGGCACCCCGTCAGCGCCAATCCGATCACCACGATCAAAACGTCGCGTCCAGTTTTCATGGGCAGTTCGGCTAGTGGAAGGTGAAGCCGAGGTTCAGCGCGTGGAGCTGACGGCTCCAGCTCGGCTGGGCATCGATATAGCGATAGCCCAGGTCGGCCGTCCACCGGCGCTCGAGCTGGTAGTGAATTCCGAGGGTCGCACCGACCCGCAGCGCATTGCGATTTCGCGCGGTACCCGGGCCGGAAAAGTAGGTTACCTCGCCCCGTTCGAAAACCCAGTCCAGCGCGGGCGTGACGAAAACGGCGATCCGGCCGGTCAGCGGTTTTTGCAGCTGCACGCCGATCGAGCCCACATGGATGTCGCTATGATATCGGGCCGGAGTCACGACCATCGGTTTCGTCGTGCCGGGACCGGGCGGATAAGGATAAATCGCATCCGTCTCCAATCCGCCGATGAACTGATACGCTGCCCGCACGGCGACCGTTGGCGAGATCTTGGCCGCGACACCAACATACGGACTCCAGGCACGCTGATCCTCCCGTCGGATGGCGGGATCGGGGTTGGTCTCGTAATGCGCCCCGCTGACGAAGACATAGCCGGCGCCGGCCTCGAACGACCACGCCGTTGGCGGTTCGTTGTTGCTCTCCAAGCCGCGCACCGACGCTGCAGCGAGCAGGAGCGCGGCATATGCGAATCGAATTCTCATCGACGTCCCTCGTTTTGGTTTTGAACCAGCACCTTGGGGACGCGGGAACGGCTCAGATCCTGCACGCTCCGCCCGCCGCCGCAAAACAAATCAGGTGGAGCCCGATGTCCCATCGGGCTGATTTGCTCAGTGCGCTGCTCCCATCGCCGGATCGCCGCTCACCTGGCGCCGAACGATGAACTCGATGAGGACATCGAGTTCCACCTGGCCGCTTTCCGTTTAACAGCGACAACGCTTATTCGTGGCGGCCGGTCGGGCGCGGAGTCCCTTCCGCGCCTTATGCAACATCCGGCCGCAATTCGACAATTCCTGCGGCGGCGAAGGGACTCGCCACCCGATCCCGACGGATTCCGACCACGGTAGGGCGCGGAGCGGCCCTCCGTAGCGCTTGCGCGAAGGAGGGCCCCTTCCGCGCCATGGGTGGCAGGGAACGGAATCCCAGCCCGGCGCCCCGATCTATATAAGCAGCGAGCGAGTTGTGCCGGTCGCAGTCTTCATTCGAGTCATCCCCGTTTTCAGGATCGATGCGCCTCGACGAAGCCTCTACACACTCGGCCTCCAACTTCGATTTACCCCATGTCTATATTCGGCCGTCTTCCGTTGTCCTGCGCCGCGCTCGTCGTTGCGCTTCTGTTTACCGCGCGTGGCGCCTGCGCCAAGGGCGAACTCGATCGCCTCACCCCGGTTCCGTCGGACCAGCCGATTCCCATCGAAGATTTCCTGCGACCCTCTTTATGGACTCAGCCGCGACTGAATCCTTCGGGCACGTACCTCGCGGCCCTGATCGAGGTGCCGGGCAGCGACAAACGCCAGTTGCTGATCTACAATCTGAAGGAAAAGAAATCCAACACGATCAATGGGGCGGGCGATTTGGAGGTCTATTACTTCAAGTGGCTCGACGACCGGCGGCTCGTCTTCTTCGTTTCGAACCAGAAGCTCTACGGGCTCGGAATGCTCGCGGCCAACGTCGACCGCCCCAGCGAAAATTACCCGCTGCTCCAGAACTGCGGTGCCGTCCTGGTCGACGTCCCGCGGGATCACCGTGAGTTCCCGCTCGTTTGGCTGCGCTCGATGGGGCTCGATTCCTTCAAGGATGCCGGCGTTTCCGCGATCAATTCGAACCTCGCGACGGGTGAGTTCATCAACCTCATGGGGGCGACCACGACGAACAGCGACTTTGTTCGCGTCTACGAAAACAACCAGCGGCACATCATCGAGACCTTCCCCATGCCCGAAAAGGGCATTACCTATCATTACATGGGCGATCGCGAAGGTCATCTGGCGTTCGCCTTCACTTCCGATCAGGGCCAACTCACGTTGTACCGGCTCGCCGCGGGCAAAACCTGGCTGCCTTGTCCCGTCGACCTCGAGACCACCGACATCATCGGCCCCGGCGACAAGCCGGACGAGGTGATGGCCGTGGTGCGAGGTGAAACCGGACGTCCGTCGCCTCTGCGTTTCCTCAATGCCGCGACCGGGCAGCCCAGCGATGTCATCGTTGGCGACAAGGATTATGATTTCAATGGCCGGGTGTATCGTGACCCGTCGACGCTGGCCGTGATGGGCGCAATGTACGATCGCGAGGGGCCGCGGACGCTATGGTTCGACGAGCCGTATCGCATCATTCAGCAGGCGATAGACTCGTTGTTTCCCGGGCAGATCGTCCGGATCGTCGACCAGAGTGAAAAGAGCCCGCTGTTCCTGGTGGCTTCGTTTTCCGACCGTCATCCTGTCTCCTATCACTGGGTCGACATGACGACGCAGAAAGCGGGATTGATCCAGAACACCCGTCCTTGGATTGATCCCGCGCGCATGCGCCCGATGCAGATCATGAAGTACCAGACCGACGACGGTCGCACGCTCGACGCCTATGTGACGCTGCCGCAGGGAACCTCCCGGAAGCATCCGGTGCCGCTGGTCGTGCTGCCGCATGGCGGACCCTGGGTGCGCGACACCTGGGGGTACGACAGCGAGGCGCAGTTGCTCGCGAGCTGGGGCTATGCGGTGCTGCAGCCTAACTATCGCGGTTCACCCGGTTACGACTGGATGTTCCCGATCGATGACCAGTGGAATTTCGTGAAGATGCACGACGATGTGACGGCCGCGGCGAAGAAGCTGATCGGCACGGGCTTCATCGATCCGACACGGGTGGCGATCATGGGCACTTCGTTCGGGGCTTACCTCGCGCTCTCCGGCGTCACGCGAGAACCGTCGATGTACCGCTGTGCGGTGGCCATTTCCGGCGTGTTCGACTGGGCGACCGTGATCAAGGAAAACAAGTACGACCAGTTCGACTCGCCGGAGTACACGCGCTTGCTGCACGTGTTGGGTGATCCCGAGAAGCAGGCCGAGAAGTTTGCCGACATTTCGCCGGTCCGTCACGTCGCCAACATCAAGGTTCCGGTCTTCGTCGCGCACGGCAAGGAGGACCGTGTCGCCTCCGTCGCAGAGTCCGAGCGGTTGGTGTCCGAACTGGAAAAATACCACGTGACCTACGAGAAGCTTTTCGTCAGCGGCGAAGGTCACGGCATGTCGTACTTCAAGGACCGGGTGAAACTCTACACCGAGATCCACGCCTTCCTCACCAAGTACATGGCGCCGCTTCCCGCGGCCGCCGTGCCGACGCCGACCGCACGATAGGCGAATTCCGTCAGACCCGCATGATGGATCGAGGTAGGGCGGCCAGTCCCTTCGCCGCCATCCCGCCTCACTCCGTGTCCAGCAACCTCGGCCCCGGGCCTTCGGCGCCCAGTTCGTCCCACGGATTGCGCAGCGGGCACGACTTCATCGAAAGGCACCCGCAACCGATGCAGCCGGTCAGGTGGTCGCGCAGTTGCGTCAGGCGGGCGATCCGCGCGTCCAGTTCCGCGTGCCACCGCGCCGACAGCTTGCGCCAGTCCTGGTCCGTGGGGGTGCGTCCCTTCGGCAGCCGGTCGAACGCCTGCTTGATCGACGCGAGCGGAATGCCGAGCCGCTGCGCCACCTTGATGATCGAGACGCGGCGGAGCGCCTCGCGCGGGTAGCGGCGGTGATTGCTCTGGTTCCGCCAGCTCATGATCAGCCCCTGCGCCTCGTAGAAATGGATCGCCGAGACGGCGAGTCCGGTGCGGACGGCGACGTCGCCGACCGTCAATTCACGTCCCGCCACGGTGCAATCGGTTTTTTTCATGATCCTCCTGTTGACCTCAAGTTCACTTGAGGTCGTACCGTGGCGCACGTTTTCCAAAACTCAAGTACCACGATTCCCATGAACCACCTCGATTACCTCGTTGAATTGAAAGTCTCGCCGGCCGCCACGGTGCCGACGCCGCAGGAAGGCATTGCCTTCACGGAGCGGTTCGTCCTGCCGACGATCGAAGCCTGCGAACGGCATGCGGCCGAAGGTCGCATCGTCGCAGGCGGACCAACCCTGGCCGGCCTGTCGTTCGCCTTCGTGGCCCGCGTCGCCACGCCGCAGGAGCTGGAGCGCCTCGTGAGCGGGCTGCCGATCTGGCCGCGCGCCCAGACGACGGTCACGCCGCTGGGCTCTTTTTCGGAACGAGGGGCCAACGTTCGCCAGCGGCTCGCCGCGATCAAGGGCTCTCTCGCCGGCACCGCCGACGTCGCCACCCGCAACTGACGGCCGGGACATGATCCTGATCCTCTCCTCCAGTCTGAACCCCGACAGCAACAGCCGGATCCTCGCCGCGGAAGCCCGCCGCGTGCTGCAGGCCGAAGGGCACGAAACCGTCTGGGTCGACCTGCGCGACTTTCCGCTTCCGTTCTGCGACAGCGCGACGGCCTACTCGCATCCGAATGTGGCGCGCTTGAACGAACTGCTGCGGAACGCGGAAGCCGTGATCGTCGCCACGCCGATCTACAACTACGATGCCACGGCGGCGCTGAAGAACGTGATCGAGCTCACTGGAGCGGCGTGGGAAAACAAGGTCGTCGGGTTTCTCTGCGCCGCCGGCGGGATGAGCAGCTACATGTCGATCCTGTCGCTTGCGAACAGCCTGATGCTCGACTTCCGCAGCGTCATCGTCCCGCGTTTCGTGTACGCCACCGGTGAGGCTTTCGCATCGGGCGGCGTGGTGGATGTGGAGATCATCCGCCGGATCGCCGACCTGGCTCGGATGACCGCCCGCCTCAGCGGCGCGCTCGTCGCTGCATAGCGGTGCGGGAGTCGGCGGAGGCCCGGATGGCAGTTCAATGCCTCTGCCATTACCGGACCCCGATCAACGCCGCGCGGCGCACGGCAATAACCCGGCCCCGAATGCCGGCCTCCTTGGGAAAATTTGCCGAGGTGATCGATATCCGATCGGCCGCCCACGGCTATTTCAGCTCTCGATTCGCTGCGGCGGTGCGAAATTGGACGGCGTTGATCAGAAGGTTTGTGACCGACAGGTCCTCGCAGACGTGATTGCTCTCACGGCGGAACGACGCGGCCCGGATTCGTTTCAGTTGCGCCAGAAGCTCTCGGGGCGGGGGTTCAGGATCTTTGTCCGGCGGCTAACAACGCAGCCGAACTCGTAAGAGTTTGGCGCCAGCCGGACCCGCATCGGCGAGGAGGGGGATGTTCGGGTGGCCGTGCCCTTTGACACACCCGGCCGCGCGACACCGTGTCAAAGTCTGCCGTCGTCCCGAGGGTTTGACACGTCGGACACGCCGGCCCCGGGGGCTTTGACATGTCAAAGCTGCGCACCCCGAGGGTTTGACGCGCACCTTTGACACGCCGGGGGCACGGTTTGCCATGTCAAAGGTTGAGGGTCTGTCCCCGTTTGGGGGACACGTTCAGGGTCTGTCCCCGTTGGTGGGAGCTGCTGGCGCCAAACTCTTACGAGTTCGGCTACGTTGTTGGGCGCCAGGTAAGGGCGTGAAAGGGGACAGACCCCAAAAGGGCGTGAAAGGGGACAGGCCCCAAATGCGCGCCATCAGGTCGCGGTTGCGGTGGTCGGGAGGGACCGTGACGGAATCCCGGGAAATCCGGTCAATTCGGCTATTGTCCCGGTTTATTTGGCCGGATACCCGAATTCGGCAATTATCGCGGCACATGCTGATTTATAGGCACTTGGGATTCGCCGCCGGCGTTCGAGGCGAGAATCCGGCCAAATAAACACGGAATCCGGCCAAATCCGGTCGGGTTTTGGCCGGATCGCCGCGCCGCCCCGCGAATCCGGTCTCCACGCCGATCGACGGACCGACAGCCCGACCGCTCGTCGGGTGCGCCGTTACCGGTGGCGACACCGCTTGGCTTGCCGATGACGAGGTCAACGAGGTTATCGCGGCCGATGCCGACGATATGACCATTCCCGATGCCGCTCGGGAGACCGCCCGCCCGATCGCAGTGATGACAGCGCCCGATGTCACCCAGAAGGCGCGCCTTCAGGGTCTGTCCCCGTTTGTGGGAGCCGCTGGCGCCAAACTCTTACGAGTTCGGCTACGTTGTTAGCCGCCGGGGAGGGCGTGAAAGGGGACAGGCCCCAAGTGCGCGCCCGTTTTGTGGATCGGCTGGCGCCAAACTCTTGCGAGTTCGGCTACGTTGTTGGCCGCCAGGGAGGGCGTGAAAGG
>DASZYH010000328.1:0-6243 GCA_035545515.1 Opitutaceae bacterium | reverse complement strand
ACCGAACAGCAGCGGAAGCGCTTTGCCGTTGCGCTGTGTTTTGTCATCGGAGCCGTCGTGATCGGCTTCAGCCTCCTGGTCGGCTTCGTGCCGGGCAACTTTGTCGAGGTCACCTCGCGGACGATCCAGCTCTTCATTCCGCTCGAGCTCGGCATCGTTCTGCTCGCGATGATGTCGCGCTTCGGGATCACGCCGTTCGCCGTCTTCTGGGGCGTCGTGTACGGCTTCGCCTTCGGGGTGGTGACGTCGTACTGGCAGGTGCTCACGGGCCACAAGGGACTCAGCTTCACGTACTACATGGTGGTCATCCTCGCCGTGCAGTTGATCGCGTCGGCCCTCATCAGCCTCGTACCAGTTCGGCGGCTGGCCACGACAGGCCGGACCGTCGCATCCGGTCTCGTTGGCGGCGCGCTTGCCACCATGATCATCGGCGTGCTGATGGTTGGATGACTTCGGATGGCGCACGATGCGCGAGGAGGCGGAAGGCCGCCACCGGGGCTGCCGTAATGAGCTGCAGCGGACGGGGGCCGCGGCGACGGAGCTCGAGTCCATGCTCGAGTAACGTCGAGGTCGTTGGGCCTCTGAATCCGTTTCGGGTCGTTCGCCCTAAAACGGCAGATGCGGCCAGAGCGTGGAGGCGATCAGTACCTCGATCAGGCCGAAGATCGAGATCAGCGACAGCACGGGCGACCAGGTCCGCAGCATTTCACCCTGCGTGAGTCCGCTCATCCGGCTTACGATCCAGAATCCGGCGTCGTTCATCCAGGGGAGGCATTTCGAGCCGAAGCCGATCGCGAGGAAAATGTACAACGGGTGCACGCCGAATCCGTCGGCGCCCGCAATCGAGGTCATGAGCCCCACGCCGGCGATGGTCGCCACGGTGGCTGATCCCTGCGCCCCGCGGATCAGTGCGGTGATCGCCCAGGCGAGGAGAACCGGGTTGAGGTGGTTCGCGCCGAAGAGGTGGCGGATGCTGTCGCCGACGCCGGCGTTCTTGATCATCGCGCCATAGGCGCCGCCGGCCGACACGATGAGGATGATGACGCCGGCGGTTTCGAGCGGGGGCCCGAACAGGGCGCCGATCTTCCGCCAGCCAATGTGCCTCTGCCGCGCCTGCACGCCGAGTGCGATCAATGCGCCGATGAACAGCGCGACGTTCTTGTTGCCGAAGAAATGCACCGCCGCGGCGACGCCGGGCGGCAGCTTGGTGAGGAAGGGGAGTGTGGCGTCGAGCGCGATCAGGGCGAGCGGCAGGATCACCGGGGCCAGCGAGATCCAGAAACCCGGGAGTTCCGCATCGGGGCGCTCGGGCGGGGTCGCATGGTTGTGGGAGGCGAGCGGGCGGACCGGAATGTTCAGCCGGGTATTGATCCACCGGGCGACCACCAGCCCGCCGATCGCCGGAAGGGCGCCAAACACGAGTCCCGCGAGGACCGCCTTTCCCACTTCCAGCTTGAGCGCTTCGGTGACGAACAACGGTCCGGGCGCCGGTGGAATCACGCCATTCGCGACCACCGCGCCGCCGCCGATCGCCATCACGTACAGCGCGAAGTCGCGGCCCGTCCGGAGGGCGAGCGCGCGCGCCAGCGGCAGCATCAGCAGGAACACCGTATCCACGAATACCGGACCCGAGAGCAGAAAACTGCAGCCGCAGAGGACCAGCGCAGCCCGCGGTTCGCCGAGGACGTCCAGGAGCTGGCGGACGATCTTGTCCGCCGCACCGCTTTCCATCAGCGCCACGCCAATGACGGCGGCCAGCGCGATCGAGCACCCGAGTGCGCCGGCCGTGTGGCCGAACTCCGCCATCACGGCATTGATCGCATGGTTGAACCGCTGCTCGCCGCCGGCGCCGGCCACGCTCAGCAGCGCCACAAACGCCGCCGCCAGCAGCAGGGCGAAGAACGCGTGCAGGCGCAGCACCGCCACGGCAGCGACGATGAGTACGATGCTCAGCGCGACGATCGTCAGCGGCCCGAGCACGATCCCGAGGGGTAGGGCAAACATGACCGAAAAAGTACGGCGAAGCCGCGGACCGGGCGCAAGGAGAAGCGCCCTGCGGCGTCTCGCTATTTCACGGGTTTCAGCCCGGCGGGTTGTTCTTGTGCGGGCCCGTCGGTTAATTGTTACTACGTCTCCGTTATTTTATGGGTCTCTCAATCGCTTTTATTGGCACGGGGGTGATGGGCCGCAGCATGGCGGGCCATTTGTTGAAGGCCGGACACACGTTGCACGTGTACAACCGCACGAAGGAAAAGGCGCAGGTGCTGATCGACGCCGGCGCCCGCTGGCACGACACCGCTGGTTCGGCCGCGGCCGAGGGCGAGGTGGTCATCACGATGGTCGGTTTTCCCACCGACGTGGAGCAGACGTATCTGGGGAAGGGCGGCGTCATCGAGCGCGCCAAACCGGGCGCGCTGCTGATCGACATGACGACCTCGAGTCCCGTGCTCGCGCGCCGGATCGCCGACGCGGCGGCCAAGCGCGGGCTCAGTGCCCTGGATGCACCGGTCTCCGGTGGCGACGTCGGCGCGCGCGAGGCGCGGCTCGTGATCATGGTCGGCGGTGACGAGGCGGCGTTTGCCCGCGCGAAGCCGCTGTTCGAACTGATGGGCAAGAGCATCTCGCGGCACGGTGGTCCCGGGGCGGGGCAGCACTGCAAGATGGCGAACCAGATCGCGGTTGCGGTCGGAATGGTCGCCTGGTGCGAGGCGCTCGCGTATGCGCGGAAGGCGGGCCTCGATCCTGCGGCGGTCCAGTCGACGATCGCGGGCGGCGCGGCGGGAAGCTGGGCGATGACGAACCTCGCGCCGCGCGCGCTCCAGGAAAATTTTGCGCCGGGCTTCTACGTGAAGCACATCCTGAAGGACATGCGGGTCGCCCTCGAATCCGCCGCCGAGATGAAGCTCGACCTGCCCGGCCTCGCCCTGGCGAAGAGCCTGTACGACCGCGTCGCCGCCCACGGCTGGGAAGACAACGGCACGCAGGCGCTGTATAAGCTGTACACGACGCTCTGATGAGCGTCGGGGGAGAGCGCCTGGCGGGAACGACGGATGAAATCGAGACGAGAAACGGTCGATGGTGTGCTCCTGCGGCCAGGGAGTTTGGGAGTTGGAAATTGGGGGTTGGGAGTGCTCGGCGGATTTATCACATGCCCGAGCGCGGTCGTCGCACGAACCGCTGCCCGCTGAGCAGCGTTCCTCCTTCGAGCACCCCGTCGATTCCTCGCCCCGCAATTCCGGCGACCAACTGCCAACTACCAATTACTAATTACCAACGACCAATTACGCTCAGCCTCCATGAAACTTCCGCCTGATTTTCGCCAACGCGTGCTGGCCCGCGAATGGGTCTGCGGCACGTTTCTCAATCTGGGGTCGCCCATGACGGTCGAGATCGCCGGCCTGGTCGGATTCGACTGGGTGCTCATCGATCACGAGCACGGACCGGGCGGGGAGGACACGCTGCTGCACCAGCTTCATGCGGCAGCGGCGACGCCGACGTTCCCGGTGGTGCGCATCGCGGCGAACGAAACTCCGCGGTTCAAGCGCGTGCTCGACCAGGGCGCGTTCGGCGTGATGGTGCCCTATGTGAGCACGGCGGCGGAGGCGAAGGCCGCCGTGAATGCGATGCGCTACCCGCCGCATGGGATTCGCGGCGTCGCCAAGTTCAATCGTGGCGCCGGCTTCGGCGCGGATTTCGAGGAGTACTACGCCCATGCGCATGAACGGCTCCTCACCGTCATCCAGATCGAAACGCCCGACGCGGTGACGAACGCCGCCGAGATCGCGGCCCTCGATGGCGTGGACGTGCTGTTCGTCGGACCGACGGACCTGTCGTACAACATGGGCATCCGCGACCAGCTCGAGAGCGCCCAATTCAAGAACGCGCTGCAGCAGGTCAGTGCCGCCGCCAAACAGCACGGCAAGGCGGCGGGCATCCTCGTGCATAACGCCTCGCTCGTGCCGATGTGCCGGGAACTCGGCTATACGTTCGTCGCGCTCGGCAGCGACGGTGGCGGGGTTCGCGCCTCGCTCCAGTCGTACCTGGCCGCCCTGAAGGGCAAATAGGGCAGCAGGCGGGTGGCGGGCGAATTCGATTCGCGCCCTTTCGCATGGTGATCGGTGCGAATCGTGTTTTTTGGCGGATCGATTCAGTTCCACCTGAGGCGCGGAAGGGACTCCGCGCCCTACCGCGATGCTGCCTGCCGCCTGTGGCAGGGCGGCCAGCCCCTTGGCCGCCACGAATCGTCGTGACAGATCTATTCGCCGTTCAGGTGTACCGGTCCCGGTTCTGACCCCTCAGCGGTGCTGCGTCAGGGCTGCGAGTCGCGCAGCCAGGTGGTCGCGTTCGACGGCCTGCGGAGCATAGCCCATCGCGCGTTGAAACGCCGCGGCCGCTTCGTCCGTCCGCCCGAGCTCGGCCAACAACGTGCCGCGGGCGGCGTGGAACAGATGGTATTCCCGCAACACGCGATCGTCAGCCATCACCTCCAGTTGATCGAGCGCCGCGGCCGGTCCGTGGACGTGCGCGAAGGCGATTGCGCGGTTCAGCGCGATGACGGGCGATCGATCGAGTTCGAGCAGCGCGTCGTAGGATTCGAGGATGCCCGGCCAGTCGGTGTCGGCGTACCGCTCGGGGAGCACGTGACACGCGGCGATCGCCGCCTCGAGGTGCCACCGCGTCAATTGCCGGCCTTCCGCCGCCCGTCCGAGGTGGATGACGCCACGGCTGATTTCGCGACGATCCCACGCGGAACGATCCTGATCGGCGAGGACGAGCAGCGATCCGTCGTCGGCAACGCGCGTCGGCAGCCGGGCCGCATGAAAATGCAGCAGGGCCAGGAGCGCGTGCGCATCCGGTCGGTCGCCGAGCGGTTGCCGAACCAGCAATTCGCCGAGTCGGATCGCCTCCGCGCACAGGTCTTCGCGCAGGAGCGTGTCCCCATGCGACGCCTTGTAGCCCTCGTTGAACAGCAGGTAGAGGGCATGCAGGACGCTCGTCACGCGGGACGCCAGTTCGGGCGCGGGCGGAAGTTCGAAATCCATCGCCGCCTCCCGCAGCGTCGCACGCGCGCGGACCAGTCGCTTGGCGATGGCGGGCTCGGTCGTCAGCAGGGCCACGGCAATTTCCCGCTCACTGAATCCGGAAAGCGTTTTCAGGATCAGGGCGATCTGCGCCTCCGGCGGCAGCACCGGATGACAGCACACGAACATCATCCGGAGCTGCGCATCGACCACTTCGTCCTCGAACTGCGCCGACGGGACCGGGCTCATGTCATCGCCGGATCCCTCGAGCATCAACGCGACCTGATCCTGCTTGGTCCGCGAGGTGCGGTCGCGGCGCAGCAGATCGAAGGCCCGGTTTCGTGCCGTCTGGAGCAGCCAGGCGGTCGGGTTCTCCGGAATCCCGTTGAAGGGCCACGTTTCCATGGCCCGGGCGAGGGCGTCCTGCACCGCATCCTCCGCGAGGTGGAGGCTTCCGGGGCCGAGCCGCCGGGCGAGGATGGCGACCAGCCGTCCGGCCTCGCGTCGGAACAGGTGATCGACGAGGCGACCAACATCGGCCGTCGGCCCTGCCGGCTCCGGCGAAGAATCGGCGCCCGGCGTCATTTCGCGACGGCGGCGTGGGTGCGCGCCTCGTGCGCCAGAGCGGTCATGGGCGGCCGGGGCTGCGCGGGTAGAGCTGACGCACCTCGACGGTCCATCCTTTCTCAAATCCCGGACAGTCCTTCGCAATATCGACCGCCTGCTCGAACGTATCGGCCGTGATCAGCATGTAGCCTCCGACGATCTCCTTCGTTTCGATGAACGGGCCGTCGCTGTTCGGCTGGCCGCGCGGGCCGCGGACGATCCGGGCCGGCTGTTCCTCGAGCCGGTCGCCGCCGAGGTACTGTCCGCGGGATTTCATCCGGTCGATCCAGGCCATCCATTTTTGTGTCGCCTGCTGCATTTCCTCGGGGCTGGGGTCCGGCAGGTTGGCGGAGTCGCGAAGCAGGAAGAGATATACGGGTTTCGACGTGTTTTGAGTCATGATGGTGGGAGTTTCGTCTGAATGACGGGCGACTCGTCGTTGTCAGGACAACGTTGTGGCGCAGTACGGAAACACGCCTCCGGCCGGCCGCCACTCCATTTTCGTAGCGCTGCAGTGACCGAATCCTTGTTGGGGGGCGGTGGCCGCCTTGGCTGCGCGGACGCCGGGCGCCCGGAGCGGTTGAAAAAAGAGGTAGCCGATTGCCGGCGTGATACC
>DASZYH010000327.1:0-3215 GCA_035545515.1 Opitutaceae bacterium | reverse complement strand
GTCCAGAATTTTTGGCTGACATCCTGCCACAGATGGACGCACAGGTCTCAGCGGCCGAAAGCTGCCGACGCTGGGCCACACGGAATCTGGCGGAGGGCCTTTTCCCCCTTGCGGCATACCATGCCCGTCGGGCGACGACGCTGCGCCCGTCGTTGGTCGGCTTTGGTGCGGCAACCGCGATGGCGGCGATTCGCCGTTCACGGGGAGCTGAGCGCCGGCTGGCCGCTCGCCTGTATCTCACGGGTCCGGTTCGGGCGCTCGGGATCATCCGAAGTTGAAGGCGCGCTCGCGGTGAGCAGGCAATCACACTGCAGGTTCGGGAGTCTCGGATTCGACGGGGACGAAGAGACATTTCCGGGCAATGGCACGCGTGACGGTCCAAGCAACCATCGGGGTAAAGAGCAGCCAGCCTCGGAATGCTTCGCTACCAATGGCGGAGGTCGCAATGGCGCCAGCCGTGAGAATCCCAGCCGTGGTCAAATCGGCCGGCCCACAGCCGCGTTCACGGTGCCCAGCCAGGAGCAACATGTGATAGAACCCCGCAGTCGTCGTCGCGACTCCGAAGCATCCCACCGGCACAAGCCACGGCAGTGAATAGGCGTAGCGGGCGTCGATCAGCGGGCCGATCAACCATGGCGCGGCCCATCGAACCGCGACCACTCCGGCCAGCGCGAGAAGGCCAAACGCTGCCGCCATGCGATCGACGTTGCGCGCCAGCCGACTGCGCGACTCGGGGGTATTGGCGTCGCCCAGGACGTAAAAGCGCGGCTGGAGCCATTGAACGAGGATCGTGCCAAGCATGGTCGGCACAATCAGGGCGATGTTGCTCGCCAGGATGAAGTATCCGGCGACCACGTTTCCGAAAAACAACGCGGCGAGCCAACGGTTTTCTCCGGCGAGAATCCATCCGGCGAGGGCAAGCGACATGAAGAGTGGGCCTTCGTAGATGGGTTCGACGACCTGGACGCCCGTGACTTGTCCGCGTCGCATCGTTCGAGCCACACACCAAAGTCCGACGAGGGCGAACGCGGTCGCGTGGGCAACGAAACCGGCGTAAAGACCCACGGCTCCGATAAAATAGTAGGCGATCGGGGGAAGGAAGGTGCGGGTGAGCGAACCGGTCGCCGATGTTGCGAGGTCGAACCAGTTTTCGCGAACCGCCTGCAGGGCCATCTGGGCGAGGCCGGCCATCGAAAGAAACCCGGCCGCCAGCAGCACTGCCGCGAGGATCACGCCGTAGTTCAGTTTCGTCATCGATGCCACCGCGGCCGCAGCCACGAGGGCCGCCGCCAGCAGCCAGCCGAACTTGCGTAGCCACGTTCGCGTGACCGCCGCACGGAGCGTTTCATGATCCGTGTTGGCCCAGAATCGGCCCACAAATTTCGTCAGTCCGGAATAAACCACCCACGTGCCGATCGTCGTGAACGAAAGGAACACACCGTACGCTCCAAGCTCCGCCGGCTCGACGAGGTGCGACATCAATTTGATTCCGATTACACCGCAGGCGACGCCAACTCCCTGGGCAAGGGCAATGGGGAGTAGTCGTCGCGTTTCGGCCGGAATCGGTTGCATCAAGCGAGGAGGGGCAACGCCGCGGCAATTCCGGCCGGATCGAGGCCGGTAAGGCAATAGGGTTCCGGCTGGTAACAGCGCCAGCCGCAACCGTAACAAGGGACTCGGTTCTCAATTATCCGTTGCCGAGTCGACGATTGCCAGGGCGACGAGAGCCCAAAGCGACCGCCACCCGGCACGAGGACCATCGGTTTGTCGAGCGCGGTGGCGATGTGGGCGGGCGCGCTGTCGACCGCAAACACCGCCCCGGCGGTGGCGATCCGGCGAAGGAACTGTTCGAAGGTGTCATTCGACGCTTCGATCGCCCCGCCGATGCCCCGACTGCGAAGTGCGGTTGCGAGCGCTGCGGTGGCCGCCGTCGCGGTTGCGTCGGCGCTGATCACGATCGGTGCCGCGCTTTTCCGGCGATAGTGTTCGAGTGCCGTGACGATGATGGGGACGGGAAGCGAGCGGGCCGATTCCTGAGCGAAGGGACAGACCACCAGGGTGGTGCCGGCGGTCGCAGCCACGGATGCCAGCCGGGGCTTGATTTCGTCCAGTTCAACTTCCCGGCCGACCGCGGCGGCGGCAAGTTGACGATGAGCCACCAATTCCAGGCACCAGGGCAACGATGCCTCCCGGGGGAAGGTCGTGTGGTCGAGCTGATACCGCTGTGCCGTGCGCAACCAGGACAACGCCGTTTCCTTGTAGAGCTCGCGATGATGGCTGAGGCAAACGACGCGATCAAACTCGTGGCCGCGAAAACGCGCGCGATGCCGGAGCGCGATCGGCACGAGATTCCGCATGAGACTCGGGGCGCTCGTTGGCAGCACGATACGCTCCACGCCGGGAAACTCGCGCGCTGCGAGCGGAGCAGCGGCTTCGGACACGACCAGAAGACAACTTGCTTCACCCCATTTTTCGAGCACCACGCGAATGGCGGAAATCGCCAGCACAAAGTCACCGAGCCGGTCGAGCTGGAATATTCCGGCCGACCATCGTTTCCGCACCAGTCCCTTTGGCGGACCGCTTAGGTTTCCGCCCACCCAGGCCCGCAGACGCGGCGGCAGTCGCGTCCGGTCGACCGGCAGGAGTGGTGAGCTGAACATCGGCCGAGTTCGACATAAGGGAGCGAGGACCGCAGTTCTTTTTTGCGTCGGTCGGAATTGGGTTCCCTTGATTTCGGCGGCGCGTTCAATCCCGAACATGTCCGCTTCAGATCCGGTGACGGTCCTGCACTACGTCGGCGCCGACGATGACCGGGGCGGCATCATCTCTGTGATCCGCGGCTTGTCGGCGGCTGGTCCCAATCCGGCCACTCTCGGGGTTAACGAGGGGTTCATCCAGAGGCGGACCCCACCGCTCGCCACGCTCGAATTGCCACGGATCGCCGGGGAGAAGATCAGCCTGCCGACGTTATGGCGGGCGCGGGTGGTCGCGCAGTCAGTGACCGACTGGCTGGCGGGAGAGGAGTCGCGGGTGTTTCATGGCCATTCGCGGGCGGGACTGCTGGTGGCGTATTGGCTTCGACGGTCGGGTGAGCGCCACGTCGTGGTCTCGGTGCACTGCTACGGCCGGCAGCGGTGGTTCTATCGCTGGGCGGCACGGTACTTTGGCGAGCAGATTTACTGGCTCACTCCGGAGATGAAACGCTCTTACGGGAT
>DASZYH010000326.1:0-18778 GCA_035545515.1 Opitutaceae bacterium | reverse complement strand
CTTGGCAGCGGTGGCGCGTTTACCGATACCTGTTGCTCGCCGCGCGCCGTGAAAAAGAAATCGCGAAACTACACTGTTTATTTCGGCGGCGACCTGTCGTCGCACAAGCATCTCGTCGGAAACGCGTGGCTGGCGGAGGCGATTTACGAGAAATCACACGGCAAGTTCCGCTGCGTCCTCCCGCAGGATTTTCCGCTCCGGGGCCGCAGCGCGCGCGCGGTCCGCGACTATTGCTTCCGGGCGCTGATCGCCTGCGACCTGGCGCTCTTCAACTTCGACGGGCCCGAACCCGAGAGCGGAACGGTCGTCGAATTCATGCTCGCGAAGTTCGCCGACCTGCCGACCGTGCTCGTACGCTCGGACGTGCGCCGCACCGGTGATTCACGGGAGGAGCATTGGAACCTGATGACGAGCGGTTTTCCCCGGACCGCGAGCGTGGTCGTGCCCAGCCTTTCCTTTTACCGGGCGCGGCTGCAGCGGCGGCGGATCGACGACGCGTTGCGCCTCGCGGGCCAGCATGGCTCGGCCGCGGCCCAGCTCGTCTGTGAGCAAACCGCCGCTCTGTGCGTCCGGGGGCTCGACCGGATGCTTGCGACCGAACCGATGCTCCCGAAATACCTCCGGGAAGAAACCTACCAGTGGCTCGCGCGGCTGCCCGCCCTCCACGGCAAGGAAAAGGCGCTTCGCAAGGAGTTCGAGCACTACCTCGAAGCGAAAGTGGAGAAGGACCTGCTCTGATGATTGTAGATTGGCGATTGCGGATTGCGGATTAACGATCAGGCGCGGATGGGTCCCGCCCTCGCCCGTTTCCTCTTTCTGCGGTTTCCACCGTTTCTTCTTTTCCGTCCGCCGTCTGCCGTCCGACCAGTTGTCTCAACTGCCTGCCGTTTCCACCGTTTCCCGCATTTTCGCTCTCCCGCTTTTCCGTCATCCGCCGTCCGTTTTCCGTTTTTCCGCCATGCCCCTCCGCATTCTCGATCATCCGCTCGCGGCGCACATTATCACGCACCTGCGTGACAAGACGACGAAGCCCGCGACGTTTCGCACGCTTGCCTACCAGATCAGCCTTCTCCTCGCAGTGGAGGCGACCAGCGACATCGAAACGGAGGCGAAGAACATTGAAACACCACTCGAGCGCATGATGGGCCGCGTGCTGGCCCACGAGACGCTTGTGGTCATTCCCATTCTTCGCGCCGGGCTCGGCATGGTTCAGCCGTTCAGCGATCTGTTCCCCGACGTAACGGTCGGCTACATCGGTCTGGAGCGGGACCACGCGACTGCGGTCGCGCGGCACTACTACTGCAAGCTTCCCCCGCTCAAGGGCAACCACGTGTTCGTGGTCGATCCGATGCTCGCGACCGGCGGCTCCGCCGTGCAGGCCCTCAACATCGTGAAGGAACAGGGCGGCGTGAATCCCACGCTCGTCTGCATCGTCGCCGCCCCGGAGGGCGTGGCCGAGGTGGAGAAACATCATCCCGACACGACCATTCACGCCGCCGCGCTCGACCGGCAGCTCAATGGCCAAAAGTACATTCTGCCCGGTCTCGGCGACTTCGGTGACCGGCTGTACGGGACCTGAGCGACAGGTGAGCGTGAGGGCGAGCGTGAAAGGGATTCCGGGCGGAGGCGCGGAAGGGGCTCCGCGCCCGACCAAAATTGCCGTCCGTCGTCCGTCAGGACTTCGATTTTACGCGATGGGCGACGATATCGTATTCAGTGATGTCGGCGACCTTGCGGTGCAACTTGAGCTCATCGCCGGCGACCGTGCCGGTGTACTCGATCCGGACCTCCTGATCCTGGAACTTCTGGGGCTCCGTGAACGAGACGTGATCCTTGCTGATTTTCCCGTCGACGAGCGTGACCTGCCCCTTCGTGTCCTGACGTTCGAAGGTGGCCGTGCCGGTCAGCTTGTCGCCGTCCGCCTTCAGCTCGAAGACGTATTTCTGCTGGCCAATCTGACTGTCGAAGTCGGCCCGCCATTTGCCATCGATATCGGCAGCATGGACGAGCGTGGTGAGCCCTGCGGCCAGGGCGAGGAGTGCGATTGTTTTGAGCATGGGGTTCATGGGGTGAATTGAATCGAGGCGCGGAAGGAGACCCGTGTCCTATGGGTCCCCGCTACCTGGCGGGCGGGACGGCTTTGCCCTTCGCCGAGAAATACGGCGCGAGTGGATCGGGATGCCGTGCTTTCATCGGAACGGGGGTTCAGCGCTTGTTGGGCGGACGGTGTCCGCTGCCGTCATCGAGATCGGGATCGAACACCCGTGCCCGGGGCTGATCGCCCGGCGTTCCGGATTTCCAAAGCGCATCGGCCTGGGTGGCGCTCAAGGTGACGGCGGGCTGGAACCGGTCGCCATGCATGTAATCGAGGAGCGAACGCCCGAGTTGGCGCGCGCCCGGCGTGGCATTGGGTTTCGTGAAATCGATCACCGAGACCAGGAGCCGCCCACGGCCCACCCGGCACTCGAAGACCACGCCGAGCCGCCAGTCGCGGTTCCAGTCGTCGATCGTGGCGACGATCGGATGCAGGCCGGCCGGCAGACCGTTCAAGTTCACGGAGCGCACGCCGTTGATCAGCGGCGTCCATTGCCAGTCGCAATTGGCGGCGGTCGGAAATTCGGCGAGCGCGGGGCTCTTCGTGTCGCACAGCAGGCCCAGCATCGCGTCGAATTTCGGCGTTGGGTTCCGGGGCGGCCGGACGGTCATCTGGATATTCCAGAACACCGGCAACCGGCTCATCGTCGGACTGCGCGCGGGATCGAAATTGGCCGGCCCCGGAATGAAGAGAACCTTGCCGCCGGTCCCGAGCCGCGCCCGCGCCTCGGACCAGTTCGACGTCACCAGCACGTCGGACGCCGGCGTAGCGCTCACGTGCGCGGGATAAACCCAGATGTTCCAGTCGTTCTCGATGGCGGTCCCGGCCAGCCCAACCACGAGCTTGTAGGCTGCCGGCGCCGGCAACTGCGCGAGCGGAGTGGAGATCCGGCCGAGCGGGATATTCTTCCCAATCGGGACGTCGAGTGGAGAGAATTCGCCGTGGATTACCGGACGCCCGTGGGCATCGACGATCCGCCAATATGGCCGGGCCCCGGCGATCGGCGCCGCGCCAAAGTGATACAGCTCGACGTCCGTCGACAGCGTTTCATCCGACGTAAAGGTGCGGGCGCCGAGACGGGCGAGCGGCACGGTGGGGCCATTGAACCGGTGGAATTCCTCCGCTGTCACGTAGAGCTTCGGCTTCCAAAACGCGTCGACCGCCGCGCCGATCAGCGCCGTCCCCTGGCCGAGGTAGTCGTGCAGATCGAGCAATTGGTAGCCCGAGAGGCCGGGCGTGCGGAGGTTCGCCTCAATGTCCTCCTTGTAGCACTCGAGCTGGAACCGGCCCGAGGCCCAGGCGAACGCCTTGTCCTGGTCAAGCACCCCATTCTGCGCGGCCAGGTACTTGAAGATCTCGAAGTTCCCCGGACGGAGATAGCCTTTGAACTCCTTGATCACGTCGAAATCCGGATAGGCGCACCACTGGCCAACCTCGTGCGCGAGCACCGGGATGTGCACGTTTTCGAGCGCCGCTCGATAGTCGTGCCCGAACCAGCCGCGCACATTGCGGAGGTCATGGCCGTCAAAGCGAACGAGGGTGGCATACTGCGCGCCTCCCGTGACCTGCTCCCGCGCGGCCCAGCCCGTGCCGGCCGAATAAAGGCGGCGCGGATCCTTGGCGTACCACTCGGCCGCCCATTTCGGCGTGATCTGGGTGTATCGCCCGGAGGGCTCGTTGCTGGGAGACAGCAGCAGGAATGACGGATGATTTCCGTAAGCCTCGATCAATCGCGCGGTCTCTGCCTCGAGGAATTGGGTGTAGGGGCTGCCCGGATTGAAGGGCGCCCAAAGTCCGCATTCGGGCTGGAGGAAAAACCCAACCTCATCCGCCGCGGTGAAAGCCGCGTCCGGCGGGCACCAGGAGTGAAACCGCATCCCGTTCAGTCCGTATTCCTGGCACACGAAGAAGATGTGCTTCCAGGATTCGACGTCCATCGCGGGGTAGCCGGTGAGCGGAAAATCGCCGCCGAAATGGGTCATGCGCAGGTTCACCACGCGCCCGTTGACGATCAAATCCTTGTCCCGATGGACGACCTCGCGCAGTCCGAAGACGATCTTCCGGGCATCGGTGGCGTCGCCGACGCGCAGGGTCACGGTCAGCCGGTTGAGCACGGGATGAAATTCCTCCCAGAGCTGGGCCGAATCCCCGAGGGGGACATCGACGGTGGCCGAGCCGCCGTTCGCCGCCCAGGTGACAGGCACCGACACGTTGCCCGCCGAAATCGTGCCACTCCCGGGCCGGCGGGTCAGGTTCCCGATCGTGATCCGCAACTGGACCGACCGGGTCGTGATGTTCGGAAACGCCTGGATGTCCTGCAGCCAGACCAGGGGCGTCGACTGCAGCTCGATCCGGCCGACGATGCCGTTCCAGGTCGCGCCGAGGGCATCCGAAACACTATGCGCATCGCGCTGGTGACCGTCGTTCACCGGGTCGCGGACAATCTGCCGGTTATCCACGCGGATGGTCAGGTGGTGCGGGCCCGGCGTGAGCATCCCGAGATCCGTGACATGTGGCGCGCCAAGGCTGACATCCGGAGCGTACGCGCGGCCGTCGAGCCACACCGTGGTTTCCCAGTGCGCCCGCTCGAGGAACAGGACATAGCGCCGCGGTTCCGCGGTGGCGGGGACGCTGACGTCGCGTTGGTACCACGCGGCGCCAAGATAATGGCGCGGAGGCTGCGAAAGGAACGGGACCTTGACCTTCCCGGGCTGCGAAAATTTTGCGCGCAGGCTTTCCGGTTGCAGCTTCCACCACGCATCACCCAGCGTCGTCACCCAAGGTGTGGTGGTGCTGATCTCGTCACCATATCCCTGCGCCTGCAGGATGCCCGGCAGATTGATCCGGTTCGCGAGGGCACGGTCGAACCACTGCTCCTTCACGCCGGCGTCGCCGCGATCGAGCGCGAAGCGCCACACGCCGGCGAGCGAGACGGTCCCCTGGGATGCCGCCGGCGGCGCCTTGGCCGGCTCGGCCGGCTTGGCAGCCCCGGCTTTCGTCGCTGGCGCAGGAGTGGAGGCCGAGCCCGGCATGGAACAACCCGTGAGCGAAGCGGCGAGAATCGCCGGAAGCAAAAATAGAATCGTGCGGAAGCGAACGGTCATGATTTGAGCAAAAGGTCGGAAACGTGCCGCCTGACGGGCGAAGGACGCAAGCGGGCCGCGAGCGTTCAAACGCGTTCGCCCGGAAGCGGCCAGCGGGTCGGCGGCGGACGGTTTGATCGGCTACGGCGCACGAGGAGGAATCTTGCCCCGCGTGTACTTGTCATAAACCGAGATCACCGGCAGCGCGTTGCCGTTGTCGTCGAACATTCCGCGGCTGCGCAGCGGCCCCGACACCGCCGGTTCCCACCAGAAGACCCCCTTGCCCAGCCCGTGGGGCGTCGCGAGGACGACCCGGTTTACTTCATCGAGAAACTCGCGCTGTCCTTCCGGACTTTCCGGAAATGGCGCCGGTTCATGCCGATACTCCGTCGGCCGCCAGTTGTACGCGACCTCCACGAGGATGATGTCCTTGCGATACCGGTCGGCCATGAACGCGAGGCAGTCCCGCAACTGCAGGAGCGAGCCATGCCACCACGGATAGTACGACTGGCCGATCACGTCGAAGGAGACGCCTCGCGCGATCAGGTTGTCGAAGAAGTACTGCGTCGCCGCGATATCTCCCGATTTTTCGATATGGATCATGATCCGCGGCCGGGGCGCGTCACCCGTGCCTTCCGCCACCCCGGCGATGCCGGCCTTGAGCAGATCGGCAAAGTTGTCCCAGTGCTGTGGCAGCCGGCCATCCGGCCAGAGCATCCCCGGGGTGATTTCGTTTCCGATCTGGACCATGTCGGGCATGGCTCCGCCCTCGCGAAAGGCCCGGATTGTGTCCCGCGTGTAGTCCCGGACCGCCGCGACCAGTTGCGGGTGCGTCAGGTCCTTCCATGCCGCCGGCGTGATCTGCTTCGCCGGATCCGCCCACGTATCCGAGTAGTGGAGATCCAACAGGAACTTGTATCCGAGCGCCTTGGCCTTCTGCGCGAGAGCAAGCGTGTACGGCAGGTCGTTCGGCAGTTCCTTCGGCGAGTGAAACAACCGGAGGCGAATCCAGTTGTAGCCGTGATTCCGGAAAATCTGCAGACCGGGCGTGACGACCCCGTCGTCCTTGAATTTTTCGCCGTGCGCTTCCGCGTACGGGAGGAAGGAGAGGTCGGCGCCGATCGCATACGTCAGCGGCGCGGCCGGCAACGCCGCTTTCCGGCCGGTCGCCGCCGGGCCGGCGCACGACGCCAGGAGGGCGAGGGCGGCCGCGGCAGGCAGCCAGGTCAGGCCGACACGTCGACGAACATTGGTTTTCATTGGAATAGGGGCCTTCCGCTAGAGTTTCGGCGGCGGAGGTGGAAGGAGCACGTCCGTCCGAAAATTGTCCGGCAGCGGCGGCTCGGGCGAGGGGCTCGCGCGCACGGTGACTGTGGCCGCCTGGATCAACTGCACGCTGCGCAGCGCGACGATGGCGCTCTGATCGCCGAAGTCCGGTCGCGCCGAGGGTTCGAGGAAGATCGGCGCGTCCTTTTGCAGCGGCAGCACGCTGAATTCCAGGTTTCCCCCGCCCTTGAGCGGCGTGTAGCGCCAAAGTCCGACGTCGCGCGGGTTGCCGTTGTAGAAGTCATCGGTGAGCAACCGTCCGCCGAGCGTCACGCGGGCGACGTCCCCGACGTAGTCGAACCGCAGCAGCGGATGCACCGCGCGGTCGATTCCGGAGGGCAGGGTCACCCGCCACGTCGCGGCCTGCGCGAAGTCCGCGTCCGTCGGCTCCATCGCCACGCCCTGCTTGTCGGGTCCTTTTCGGATCACGCGCACCGGACCCGCCGGGTGGACGGGCGTGAACGCGACGGCGGTCGTCGTGTATCCCGCCGGCAATCGAAATTCCTGGAACACGCCGTCCCGCCGGAATTTCGGCCGGGTCGCACCGATCGACAGGTCGGCGACGTCGGGAAACACGGACAGGGTTTGTTCGCCGGACGCAGTCGCGGTGGCACGGATTGCATCTCCGTCAAAGACCACGGCCGCCCGGGTCAGGACGACGCGGTTCCGGTCGGCGAACGGTCCCTTCCACAGCGCCAGTGAATCGGCGTCGTCGAGCAGCACGACGCGAACGACATTGCCGGATTTGGCCAGCAGCCGAAACGCCGCGGCATGCCCGGCCTCCAGGCCCCGGACCAACAGCCGCTCGCCGTCATGGATGATCCGCCCGCGGGTTTCGATCCGGACGATATCGGACGCGTCGAACGCAAACTCCGCCGGCACGCCCGGCGTGGCGGCAAAGAACAGCGTCCGCGTGCCACTGCCGTCGATCACATGCGTCACCGGTTCGGCCGTGGCGTAAACCAGGGTTGCGCCGCCGAGATTCAGGTTGAATGGCCACCAAAACACCGCGTCGGCCGCAACCGTCACCGACGCCGACGGAAACGTGAGCGTCTGTCCGCTGGTGAGCTTCAGGCTGAACTGGACCCCCGGTTTGGGCGGAAGACGGCGGCCTCGCTCGTGGTTGTTCACGAACACATACCCATGACGACCGTCCGAGCGGGCGGCCCAGCGCAGCGTGGCGCCATCGTCCGGCCCCGACGGGCGCACATCGGGCAGTGCCGTGGCCATTCTTGTCAGTTCCGAACCGGCGTCGTGGAGAAACAGGTGGAGTCGCCGCAGCAGGTGGTACTGCGGCCGGATCTCGCCATACTCCCCGAGCGGGGCCTGGAAGTCGTACGTTCGGACCGGCAAGTCGTTGTAGTTGGTCGTGAGCGTGTCCTGCGCCTCCATCAGCGTCGTGCGCCGACCCTCGGGATTCGTCCCGCCGTGGTACATGTAATACCCCGGGAGCGTGCTGCCGTCTGCGATCTTGATCAGCGTCACCGCCTCGATGTCCAGCGGATCGACGACGATGCGCCGATGGTAGCTGGTCATCATGCCCGCGCCGATTTCGCAGGTCAGATACGGATACTTGACCACGTCCGGCTCGTCCCGCGCCGCGCGGTCGCCGAGCAGTTCGGTCGCGATTGCGGCATCGGTGCGCAGGGTCGAAAATTGGAATCCGGCCCAATACCGCCCGGGCATCGAGGTAAGCTCGCGGTCCCAGAAGCCCTCGGCGTACACGCCGTACAGCGGAAGAATCTCACCCAGCGGCATCGGTGTGGTCAGCGCCGGCCAGCCGGTTCGGGTGTAAAGCGGCACGTCGAGCCCCACATCCCGCGCGATGCCCTTCAGCGCGAGGAGATACGCCGCCGGCCCGCGATATTCGTTGTCGAGTTGAATGCCGATGACCGGGCCGCCGTCCTTCCACAGCAAACCGTGGAGCTGATGCGCGATTTGCCCGTAGAGCTCGTGCACGGCCGCAAGGAAACGTGGATCCGTGGACCGGATCTTCCAATCCCTGCGCTGGACCACCCAGTCCGGCAGGCCGCCGTTGCGCACCTCGCCATGACACCACGGGCCACACCGCACGACCACATCGAGTCCGACGTCGCGGGCCGTTTGGACGAACCGGCGCAAATCCCTCCGGCCGGTCCAGTCCCACGTGCCTTCGATTTCCTCGTGATGGATCCAGAAAACGTAGGTGGACACGATGTCGATGCCGCCCGCCTTCATTTTCAGGAGTTCCTCGCGCCACTCCGCCGCCGGGTAGCGCGTGTAGTGAAACTCGCCCATCACCGGCATCCAGGGTTGCGCATCGAGCCGAAGGCTTCGGCTGTCGACCGTGAGCGCGTGGCGCTGGGGATCGTGCGTCGTCCCCATGTGGAAATAGCCGCTGGTCGCCGGCGGCGGCTCCACCAGCGTCGCGGTCAGCGGCCCGGCTATCGCCGCGCTGACGCTGAGAGCGGCCAGAACAACCGCCACCAAGGGGACGGCGAATCGCGAGCGGTTGGGCGCCACAGGAGCGAACATAGGGCGGGGTTGCGGATAGCACCACCGCCGGCCGCGGCGGACAATGCCCGAATTTCGTGAATGCCAATTACCGGAGTTGGACCGCCCAGACTTTTGACCACCGCGACGTGGTGCCGTCCGCTCCGGTCACCTGCAACACGGTCACGTAATTGCCGGGTTTTCTGTAGGTGTGTAGCGGATTCCGTTCCGTGGATGTCGCCCCGTCGCCAAAGTCCCACTGCCAGGATTTGATGTCACCCACGGACTCGTCCTTGAACGCCACGAGACGCCGATCCATGTCGACGACCTGAAACGACCACCGCGCCTCCAGTGGCGGCAAAAAGCGCGGCTCGAACGGCATCAGCCGAAACGCGCACAGCTCAGAGGCGTCGCCGTAAGCCGTGTGATGGCGCGAAAGATTCCAGAACCCGTCGTTGTGGCGGGCGTTTACGTCATCGTAGTCGATGACGATCATCCCCAGCCCGATCAGCTTGTTTTCCCGCAGCATCGACTCGACCGCACGCTGCGGCCCCTCGGGTCCGGCGTAATCGAACGGCGTAATCCAGAACTCGAGGACGAGGTGCCCGGGCTCGCCGGGTTTGAAATGGTAGCGGCAGGCCGAATTCGCCCAGGGAAACTCGCGAATCCATGACGCTGAGCTCCAGGCCATGCACCAGTCCTTCCCGGCCGCCGGCGTGAAGATGTGGTAGTTCTGCGCCTGCACGCCATGGATCGCCCAGTGCGCGTCATCCACGCTGATCCGGTCGTCGGGCCGCGCCGCAGCCGCGCCGACGTGCTCGGGCGTCCAGAATTCCTTGTGGCCCTTGTCGATCAGCGGTCCGCCCGAGGCGTCGCCGTCGACGACCAGCTCGAACGTGTCGTTGTGCAGTCCCGGTTGCGCGAAGTCCCAGTAGTTGTCGTCAGCCTCGTAGAGGAAATACAGCCGGTTCAGCCCCTTCACCCAGCCGACGCGGACCTTGACGTCGAGGGTCTTCGGATCCGGCGCGGCATGCTTCTTCGTGTCGTCCACGAACTGATCCATGTGGATCGCATAGCTGTCAGGAACGATGTCCCAATCGGAGGTGTCTCCGTCGATCCGCGGGATCCGGTCCCGGGGAAACTGGAACACCTTGAAGGTCGTGTTGGGGCGATCGAATGCCGCGACCCGCCCGGGCGTCGCCAGTGCAAGCAGAACGATGAGGCAGGACAGGAGCGGCTTCTTGTTCATGGCGGTGCGTGCCCGACGAGCGGCGTCCTCATTTGGGTGCAATATCATCGCCGGTCAAATGGAACGGGGGGGCTGATCACCGATGGACCAGACGGATTAGGTTGGGACACAGAACGCCTAGAGCGGCTCTGCCGCAATCGAAGCCAAGAGCCGAGACTCTAGTGCTGAGAGCAATGCCGTGTTGTAGGCGCGGTGCCCCCACCGCGCGAGGCGTGGCGGACGCTGTTTCCCGCGCGGTGGGGGCACCGATCGAATTGCGCGCGTCCTCCCATAGGAGAATCGTGTTTTTTGGCACCGGCCTCCGGCTTGGCTCCGGGTCGAACTCTGTGTCCTCTGTGACCCAACCGAATTGGTCCGAGCATTAAGGCAGGGCGCGGACTCCGTTCCGCGCCATGGCGGCGAAGGGACTCGCCGCCCTACCGACGACATGACCCATTCCCCTCATCGGCGGGGTCAGGCGACCCCGCCCTACAGCAAACCGGCAAAGCCGACCAAATTCGTCGGCGGAAAACGCCTATTATTCGCCGGCGGGCACTTCGACGACCGGCCAGCCTTCGGCGTCCCAAGACAGCTTGTCCAAGCGGAGCTTCGGCTTGCCCTGGTCTGTCGCGTCGTACGCGTGGAAGATGATGTAGTCCGTGCCGTCGAAATCGTACACGCCACAGTGCCCGACCGCGTACCAGTGCGCGTCGCCCTTCAGCAGGAGCGTGCCGCCGTCGCGCGCCAGCGGCGCCCCCGTCTTGTCGACGTAGGGGCCGGTGACCGCCTTGGCGCGTCCGACGATCATCTTGTACGTGCTCTTCGGGCCGCGGCAGCAGTAGTCGATCGACGCGAAAAGGTAATAGTAGCCGTCGTGCTTGAAGATGAAGGGAGCCTCGATCGCATTGCCGCCGGCTTCGACCGGATTGCCCGCCGGCGCCGGCGGGTTTGGCGCGGACGGATCCGTCTTGCGACTCGCGATCGTGGGCAGGGTCGCCGGGTCCTGCGCGACCGTGAGCAGGTCCGGATTCATCTTCGCCAGCTTGATCCCATCCCAGAACGACCCGAACACGAGATACGGCGTCCCCTGGTCATCCATCACGAGATTCGGATCGATCGCGTTCCAATTCGTCTCCCCCGGGTACGACTCGATCACCTTGCCGTGGTCCTCCCATTTGAACCGCGGGTCGGCGGGATCGAGCGTCACGTTCGTCGCCACGCCGATGCACGAGGTGTTTTTGCCGAATGCCGACACGGCGTAGTAGAGGTAGTACTTGCCGTGGTGGAAGCTGATGTCCGGCGCCCAGATCATCCCCTTGAACCCGGGTACGGCCTCCACCGCCCACGCCGGCGGATGGGCGAACACGGGGTTTTCGTGTTGCCAGTGGTTCATGTCCGGCGACGACCACGCCGCGATGCCCCAGCCTGTCGCAAAAATGTAGTACCGGCCGTTTTCCCGGGCCATCACGGGATCGTGAATCGGAATCCGGACCCCAGGCGCGGCTGCGTCCGCGGCGGCACTCGGCTTCTCCCGCGTCGCAACCAGTTCCTCCGTCGCAAACTCGCCGACCTGCCGGGTCAGCTTCATCTCGTCGTCCTTCACCGTCCCGGCGTACGTGATGGTGAGGTCATTGCCCTGATACGTGAGTTTCTCGGTGAAGCTCACGTGGTCGCCGTCGACTTTTCCGTCCGTGATCACCGATTCGTTTTTCTCGCCGGCGATGTCGGCGGTCGCCTTGCCGGATAGGGCGGTCCCGTCCTGTTTCAGGGTGTAGGTGTATTTCTGTGGGCCAATCTGGGTGTCGAAGGCCGCGTTCCAAACGCCGGACACGTCAGCGGCGAAGAGCCCGACTGGTGCAACCGCCAGGGCGAGGAGGGCAAGGTAGAATTTCATGGGAAAAGAAGAAACGGTTGAAACGGCAGAAAGTAGAAACGGCGGAGGGCGAAGGGCGAAAGGTGGGAAGCGAAACGCGAATGGCGGAGCCGAAGTTGGTAGGGCGCGGAGTCCCTTCCGCGCCATACAAACCAATGGACATTTTGGCGGCCAAGGGACTGGCCGCCCTATGGGTGCTTTGGCGGTGAAACGGAAAGGCGGAACGCGAAATCGAATCCATTCATGGCACGAACTACGAACGACCAATTACCAACTACGGCTTGCTGCCCAAGTTGACGACCAGCTTGTCGAGGATGATCCCCGGCTCAACGCCGTACACGCGCAGCGTGTGCCGACCGGGGGCGTCGACGTGGATCGTGGTCGTGACGGGGATCGTCTCGTCGAGCACGCCCTGCGCCCACTCGGCCGAGCCGTCGCGGGCGTGGACGATCACCGGCCTCGGCGCCGCGTCATCGAGCCCGACCGCCAACTGCAGCGGGCGGCCGACGCTGATCGGGTGCGTCGGAAGGGTGTAGAACGTCACGGGAAAATCGCCCGCCGCCGGGAAATCCATCGCGTATTCGAGCCGCGGGGCCTCAGCAGACAGCCGATCGGCTGGGATCGCCGCGGCGGTCGTCGGGAAAAGTCCCACCGAGTCACCCGTGAGGCCGAGTCCCGGGATCACCGACCACGCAACCGACTTTCCGGCGACCGCGCGGGTGAAGTGCCCGGCCTCGCGCGCGATCTCGGGTCCGGTTGCGGTCGCAGCGCTGGCCGGGAGGGCAAACGTCGGCACGCGCCAGGGAGCGATCCGAAACGACTTCCACTGCCCGTCCGCCGGCTCGAGCGACATGATGTGCCGCCATTTTCCGCCGGCGATCAGGTCGTTGTAGATCCGGGTTTGCTCGATCAGTGCCGCATTGGCGCCGTTCGCCTTATCCGCGAGCCGCGTCGCGAGCGCGATCTCCCCGCGGTCGGTCGCAAAGGCGGACTGCTCGCCGTCGAAATACCGGTCGTTCGCCAGCGCCGTGCCTGCAACCGGATAGCCCACCAGCTCGAAGAACGCGTCCCGCTGCGCCGCCGGGAGCGAGGCCGCGACGGCGTCAGCCCGGCGCCGGAGCGCGCGAAACGCGTCGAGTCGGGCCGCCGTTTCCTCCGGTGTGAACGGGCTCGGCCGCGGCGGCTGCTTCGGCAGCCACCACTGCAGGTGCTCCGGCTTCCGCTGGAAATTGAGCCGGTAGTACTCGTCCATGATCGCGGCGATCTCCGTCGCGTGCTCCGGACCGAACTGCCGCGCGGCCCAGGCCGGGAGGTAGTCCGCCACCCGGTCGCGCTGGCCGCGCGTGATATCCCACGCCAGATCGAGGAAGAATTCCGTGTCGCTTTCCGCCGGTTTCAGGTCGCCCACGTTGAGGATCCACATCTGTCGGATGCCGTGGTCGTACGCCCTGGTCATCTCCTCGGCGATCAGCGCCGGCGGCGTGGTGCACAGCCAGATGTAGGACATCGGCGCGCCGAGGTACGACACGTGGTAGTAGATGCCGAACCCGCCGGCCCGGCCGCGCTCGTCGGGCTGCGGGAAATCGCGGATGTATCCAAAGTTGTCATCGGGGAACATCACCGTCACGTCGTCCGGCACCTTCAGCCCACCGCGGTACAGCCCGAGAACCTCCTTGTACGCACAGAAGAGCTGCGGAACCGATGCGGGCCCGGCGGCCCCGGTGGCGCCGGGCTCCGGAGACGGCCGGGCGTATTGGGCGAGCAGCTCGCGCTGGTCGGCAAAGATCTGCTCCAGGATCCGGACCCGCGCGGCGGTGCCCTTCGGGCCCTGCATCGCGGAATCGTGAATCCCCCGCATCCCGATCGTGTAGATGTTCTCGAACCGACCGTTGGTCTTGATCCGCTCCTCCCAATACGCGCGAACGCCCTCGCGATTCGTCGCGTAGTTGTAGGTGTCCGGCGCCGCCTTCCACTCGCCCACGTTGTTGCGCAGCATCGGCTCCGCGTGCGATGACCCCATCACAATCCCGTACTCGTCGGCCAGCGCCGCGTTTTCCGGGATGGCGTTAAAGGGGGTCGAACAGGCATGCATCGCCGGCCACAGCGTGTTCGCCCTCAGGCGCAGCAGGAGGTCGAACACCTTCCGGTACGTCTTCGGGCCGAAGTTGCCGCGTTCCGGGTCGAACGTCTTCGCCACCCACGGCTCCAACCCCCAATCTTCGTCGTTGATGAAGATCCCGCGGTACTTGACCGACGGCGGCCCGAAACGGCGGAGTCCCGCGGAGACGTACAGGCTGGCGTGATGGCGCGGCGGCACGTCGGCCCACCAGTGCCACGGCGATACGCCGATCGCCTGGGAAATCTCGTACACGCCGTAGGCCGTACCGCGCCGGTCGCTGCCGGCGACGACCAGCGCCTCGGGAACGCCCGGCAACGGGTGGGCGACGGTCGCGATGACGAAACTCTCCCACGCGCCCTGCAGCCGTGAGACGTCGAACCCGGTCGCGCGAATCACCTGATCGAGCGTCGCGCTGGTCCCCACCGTTCCGACGATCACGGCCGGGCCGTGCACGTCCGCGGCGTTCGTCGTCACGGCGGGCGGCCGGCCCGTCACCGCGGCGACATCGCCGGCCAGGTCCCGGGCAGCAATCCCCACGACGGCAAAATCGCCCTGCGCATACAGGATCGGAGCGGCGGCGCCGTTCGGCGCGAGCGGGAAATCGCCGGCGGCGGGCTGTTCATGGACCCAGCTCGCCTCGGCGCGTACGGCCCGCGGTGCGGCGAGCCCGATCAGCAGCGCCAGGACGGAGAACGACGAAACGAGTCGATGGAAACGCGCGCAGGTCATGAGTGGGATCAGACGAACGGGACCAGCCGGAGGTGCGGGGGCGATGGGGAGGCTAGAGTCTAGAGCCGAGAGGCCAGAGAGGGGACACATGCAGTGGAAAACCGCGAATGAACGCGAATCGACACAAATTCAGAGTCAATTGCGGCGCTCTGTTCATCGTCATTCATCCGCTCGCGCCCGTGATCAAACACGCGTCGACGATTTCCATTGGCGTCCATTCGCGTTTATTCGCGGTTCAACTGATTCGTTCCGGCAGATAGTAACAGACGGCAGGGCGCGGAGTCCCTTCCGCGCCTCATCGGATAATTGGCGGAGTCGGCCTCCTTCGCCAAGGCTACGGCGGCCACGGGGCAACCCCGCCCTGCAATCAGTCGAGCCGCAACATCACGACACACTTGGCGGGGAGGTCGACGCTCAACGCGTCGCCGTTGACGGTCGCGCCGCGGAAAACCGCGGGCTTCACCGCATCGGGCTGCGCAAACGTGTTGTGCGCATTCATCTCCGGCGCCGTCAGTATGGTTCCGGTGATGCCGGCCGCCGTCACGCCCTTGAGCTGGCACGCGACGTGAATCGGATGGTGCGGATCGCAGTTGGCGAACGAGACGTAGACCTTCCCGTCCTTCGCCCGCGCCGCCGAGGCGCTGACCGCCGGGATCGATTGGCCGTCGACCGTGTAGTCCGGCGTGTTCAGCTCGATCGGCAGCGAGGTGGCATCCTGGTAGGGCTTGAACATGTCGAACACCCAGTAGCTCGGCGTGACGATCATCTTCTCCTTGTCCGTGAGGATCATCGCCTGGAGGACGTTGATCATCTGGGCGATCGCCGCGCCGCTCACCCGGTCGGCGTGTTTCTGGAAAATGTGGAAATTGAGCGCGGCCACGATGGCGTCGCGCAGCGTGTTCTGCTGCTCGAGGAATCCCGGGTGGCTGCCCGGGGTCGGCGCGTACCAGGTGCCCCATTCGTCGACGACGAGCCCGACCTTTTTCTGCGGGTCGTACTTGTCCATCACGGCGGAATGCTTGGTGATCAGCTCGTCCATCCGCAGCGTGTGCTTGAGGACGGCGAACCACTGGTCCTCGTTGAACTCGGTCGCGGAGCCCACCGGCGGCCAGCCCGTGTTCACGCGGGTGTAGTAGTGGAGCGAAATCCCGTCCATCTGGCGGCCGGCGAGCTTCATCACCGTGTCGGTCCAGTTGTAGTCGTCCTCGTTCGCGCCGCAGGCGATCCGGACCAGCCGGTTGCCGGGGTAGTTTTTGAGAAACGTGTTATAGCGGCGGTAATTGTCGGCGTAGAACTCCGGCCGCATGTTGCCGCCGCAGCCCCAGCTCTCGTTGCCGACCGCGATGAAGTGGACGTGCCACGGCTTGTCGCGGCCGTTCTTCCGGCGGAGGTTGGCCATCGGCGAGTCGGCGTCGGAGGTCATGTATTCGATCCACTCCATCGCCTCCTGCACGCTGCCGCTGCCGACGTTGATGCAGACATACGGCTCGATCTTGAGCATCTCGCAGAGGTCGAGGAACTCGTGCGTTCCGAAATGATTATTCTCCACCACGCCACCCCAGTGCGTGTTGATCATGGCGGGACGCGAGGCGCGCGGGCCAATGCCGTCGCGCCAGTGATATTCGTCGGCGAAGCAGCCGCCCGGCCAGCGCAGGAGCGGGACGTGCAGTTCCTTGAGCGCGGCGAGGACGTCGTTGCGGTAGCCCTTCGTGTTGGGAATCGAGGAGTGCTCGCCGACCCAGATACCCTCGTAGATGCCGCGGCCGAGGTGTTCGGAGAACTGGCCGTAGATATTGCGGTTGATCACGGCCCCGGGGGCGGCGGCATCGATCGTGAGGCTGGCGTTCGGTTCGGCGGTTCGCGCCAGCGGGGCCAGGAGCAGCGCGCAGGCGGCGACCAGGAGGGTTTTGGGGTGCATAGGTTCAAAGTGGACGGCCGGCGCGCCCGAAACAACCGGCGCCAAACGTGACCGTAAAGGTTTACGCGACGCGATCACAGGTAGGGCGAACCGTCCCGGTGAGCCGGCAGACCGTCGCTCGGCGATAGGGCTCGCCCCCCCTCACTTCACTTCCTGCTCGTGGCCAACGTCGACGCGGTAGCTGAACAGCCGGTCGTTGAGGAAGTCGCCGATTCGCTGGAAGGCACGGAACCGGGCGTCGCCGTCGTCGCGGCCATATGCCGGCGGCAGCTCGATCTCCTGGACGTCGCGGCCGAGCCGTCGCAGGGCGTCCCGCAACGCGGGCCCCTCCTTCGGCGAAAGGTCCCGTCGCAGCGGATCCTGGAGGATCAAGACCGACGCGCGCAGCGCAGCCGCGTCACGACGCACCGAGATCGCCTCCAGCGGCTTCAGGTCGGGCCCAAAAAACGCCCGCCGGTGCGCCTTCGCCTCGCTGGCCACCGGCGCGGCACGGAAATTACCCAGCTCCGGGTTCATCGGCTCGGGGGCCGTGATCCAATCCACCGGATCGGTCGGGGCATCGAGTCCAAACACCGCCCGGAACTCGCCCGGAAACAACTCGGCCGCGCGAAGGGCGAGGTAACCGCCGAACCCCTCGCCACCGATGACCATCCGGCGCCGGTCAAACGGCTCGCGCGGCGCCATCCAGTCCAGCGTGGCCTGGATGTCCTCCAGCGGCACCCGGTCGACGCCGGCGCGAATCGCATCGCGGTGCTGCCGCCCGAATCCGCCGGTGCCGCGTGGATTCAGCGTCAGCACGAGGAACCCCTGGGCGGCGAAGGCCTGCGACGGGCGGTCGAATTCCGACGGCGCGAGCCGCTCGCCCGGAATGTCGCGGCACCACACGAGGAGTGGCGGCGGGCTCAGCCGCGGGTTCCGCGGCAGCGTCATCGTGCCGGTCAGACGCACCCCGCCGCGCGTGACCAACGAGAACGGAACCACCCGCGCCACGTCCTCCGCCCGGATGAGCGTCCGTCGCAGCAACTCGATCATCGTCGGCGCCGGCCCGTCCTCGTACAGGTAATACCGGCCCGGATCGGTCGGTCCGCTCACGAGTACGAGGTACCGGCGGCCCGCGTCATCCCACTGCAGGATCCGCACCTGGCGGTCTGGAAAACGGACGTGCAGCCACCCGTCGATCCGGGCGAGCGTCGGGTCCAGCCAGCGGGTGGTCGGGGGAAACCCCGGCAGGCGCACCCCCACCAGGCGGTCGGCGTGATCGAAGACCAGAGGACGCGCGTTAAACATCTCACCCGGCGTCACGATGTCGAACCCGTCGCTTTCGACCGAAAATGGCAGCCGCACCCCGGTGGCGGGATCGAGCGCGTAGATTCCGTAGGTGTCGCGCCCGACGTTCGAGGCGTAGTACAGCACGTTGGGGTCGGCCCCGAACGCCAGGGGGATCGACCGCGGACCGTAGAAGTCCGCGTCCGCGTGCGTGAAGTGCAGCGCCTTGCCCGTGAGCCCGTCGAGCGAGTGCCAGCCGCCATGCGGCCCGGCCGCGTGGACCTCGATCCGCTGCGGCACCACGTGCGGTTCCGGCGGAGACATGCGCAGGCCCGGAATGAACGGGGGGCGGTCGATCCGCGCCGTCTCCCGGACGCGGGCGAAGCCGTCGCGGTCGTACAGCGTGCGCGATCCGGCGTCCTCGGTGGAGATCCGCGTCGTCGCCCCGGTCCGCACGTTGACGCGGTAGGATTCGGTCGGAGCGTTGCGACTGCCGATCGCCTCGATCACGACGAAACCGGGCCGGCGCGGATCGATGCCAATGACGCGGCATCGCCGCCGGATGAGCTGCGGATCGGGGAACTTGATCTCCGTGTCGGCCGGGTCCCCCTTGGGCACGATCGGCAGCGGCTGGTACGAGACCTCGAGCGCCGCCGCGTCGATCAGCAC
>DASZYH010000325.1:0-61365 GCA_035545515.1 Opitutaceae bacterium | reverse complement strand
GGTGGACATCGGTGAGACCGTGCAGACCGTGGGGACGCTCACGTTCGGCGGCGCGAATGCCACGGCCGGGGCGCAGAACTCGTTGCTGATGAGTTCCGGGAATCTGACGCTGGCCGGCAATCTCGCCTTCGATGCGACGGGCGGCCCGGCGGGAGCCGCGGTCAAGGGTTCGGGCGTCCTCAACCTGGGGACATCGGCGCGAACCTTCACGGTGGCGGATTCGGGAGTCGCCCCGATCGACCTGCGAATCGACGCGGCGCTCGCGGGGACGGTGGACCTGACGAAGACCGGAGCCGGGACGCTGATGCTGGCGGATTCCGCTTCGGGTTTCAGCGGCAACCTGACGGTGAGCCAGGGAACGCTCGTGGTCGGCATGGATGGGGCGACGGGCACGGGTCGGTTGGTGCTGGGCAGTGGCACGACGCTCGGGGCAATCACGAATTACACGACCGAGTCGGGTTCTCCGGCGGCGGTGCAGATCTCGAACCCCGTGACCTTGAACGACGGGGTCACGCTGGGCTCAACCGACTGGAGATCGCCCCTCGCGTTCAATGGCACGGCGACATTGCCGGGCGATGTGACGCTGCACCTGTCGGATGCCGCCCTGACCACCTTGGGGGGAAACGTGACGGGGCCCTCGGGCGGCGCGGCGCTGACGTTCGACAACGCCGGAATGGTCGTGTTGGAGGGGCCGTTGACGAACGTGACGTCACTGACGGCGAACGGCGCAGCCGTGATCATCGCCGGTGACGCGGTGCTGGGCGGATCGACGTTGCTCAAGGCCGGGACCGGTTCGACCTCGCCGTCGAACATCGGATACGTCGGCATCAGCACGCCCACCGCCGGCGGAACGGCCAATCTCATCGCGCACGTGGACCAGGCGCATTTCAACGGGACAATCGGGTTCGACACGTCGCCGGGGGACGATTTTGCGACGGCCAACACCTTCACCGAGCCGGTGAACCTCTCCGGGTTCAATTCAGCCGTCACGATCGGCTCCGTATCGAAGGCGATCCTTTCCGGGACGATTACGCCCGCCGGGACAAGCTATGCGTTCGGCAACGGCAGCGGCGTGCTTTGGGTCACGGGCGACCTCACGGGCTCGTACGGCCTGTCCGTGGTTTCGTCGACGGCCTTGAAGAACAACGCGCTCGGCGTCGTCCTGCAGGGAAACAATTCGTTCACGGGTGCGGTGAATGTGACGAATTCGCTGCTGGTGCTCGATTCGGCCACGGCGCTGCCGGCGACGGCCCCCATCACGCTCGGTGCGTCGGGTTACTTCGGCGTGACCGAGGCGTATGCGCCCTCCACGAGCCTCGCCACGCTGCTGAGCCGGCTCACGAATCACACCAGCACATCGGTGCTGGGGGTCGACTCGACCGCTTACGTCAGCTCGGCGCAGTTCGGATCACCCGCCGGCACCCGGTATATCTACGAGCCGATCGACCTGCGGGACATGAGCCCGATGTACTTCGGAACGGTGACGAACGCGTCGATCGTCGCCCCAATTTATGCGCCGACCGGCGGCAATCTCGCGCTGATTTCGGCGGGTAACGGGCGGCTGACGATCGGAGCGAACATCCGACCCGCCAATGCGACGCAGGTGACCATCGGGTCGACGCAGTTGGGCGGATCGAAGGGGACCGTCCGCCTGCTCGGGTTAAACACGTATTCGGGCGGCACCACGCTCGCGGGCGGAAGGCTGCAACTCGGCGGCAGCGCCAAATCGACGTCGGGTGCGATCATCGGTCCGCTGGGCTCGGGAACGCTGACCGTCGCCGCGAATGCCTGGAACGCGGCGCTGATCGGGCCCGATCCGTATCCGATGCAGCTTGTGACGACCCTGCCGAACTCGATCGTGCTGAATGCGAATCTCCAGGTCGGCGAGTCGGTGTCGGTCAGCGATGAGACATACACCGACTATTTCGCCGGACTGAACCAGATCGTGCTGTCGGGCAGCATCACGAACGGTTCGCAGGCGGGAAGCCTCGAGTTGTTCGGCGGGACGGTGCTGAGCGGCAACAATTCGTTTTCGAACGGCGTGGTGCTCCACCCGGGACTGCTGTCGCTGGGCAGCGACACGGCGCTGGGGACCGGTCCGCTCACGCTGACGGCGCGGGATTTCGGGAGCAGTTATTACGTGCCCTTCGAGCTGCTCGCCGCGGGGGGAAACCGGACCCTGACGAACAGCGTGACCTTCGCGGAGGGGCCTTCGGTGGGGGTGATGTTCGCCGGGAACGGGTCGCTCGCGCTCGGCAGTCCGTCCAATCCGATCACGCTGAACACCGACGTGACGTTCATGCCATCGGTCTATCCGGTGTATCTGAACGGCAACGTCACCGGACCGGGACGCCTGGCGGTCAGCGGCTCGAATGCGATCGTGCTGAACGGCACGAACAACACGTCTGGCGGCACCGAGGTCTACGAAGGGGCGCTGATCTTCGGGAGCGCGGCGTCCATTTCACCGAGCGGGCCGTTGTTCGCGGAATGGCACGGCTACGTCGGTGTCGCGTCGAACACGGGGCTCGGCGGTTCGCTCCTCCAGTCGGCGTACATCAACCGGTTCGACCTCGGGCAGATGAACGGCACGATCGGTTTCGACAGCGCGACGGGCGGGCCCGCGAACACCTTCGATGGCGCGATCGACCTCACGGTGTTCTCCGAGGGCATCCGGCTCGGGTCGGCCACGAGCGCGACGCTGACCGGCCGGATCACGCCGCAGGAAAATTACCTGTTTGGCGGCGGCGGCGGCCGGCTCGAGGTGAAATCGGCCCTCGGCGAGGACGGCGAATGGACGCGCGGAGTCCAGGTGAACTCACCTTCGCTCGCGCCGCTCACGCTGGTGCTTTCCGCCGATTCGTCGCTTTCCGGCAACAACACCTACTCGGGCGCGACGTCGGCGTCACAGTCCGCCGTGGTCTTTGCGACGACCGGCGCGCTGTCGCCGTACACGAATTTCCAACTCGGGGAGGGCGGGTATGTCGGGCTCAAGCTCAACAGCGATGCGCCGGTGACCGATTTCCTGTCACGGTTCGGAACACCGGGCACCGGGTATGTGGGATTTGACGCCGGCGACACCGACACCCTCGCGAGCCTCAATCTGGCAAGCCTCGGCGCCGGTCAGTTTGGGCTGGCGACCACATCGAGCCTCAGGGTGTCGGCGCTGACCGTCAACGACGCCACCACGGCGTTTCGGTTCGCCGGGTACAAGGGTGGGGCGCTGACGATCGGCGGCGTTCTCGCCGACGGCAGCGGAGCGCGCGCGGTGATCATTGGCGACGCCAACGTGCCCGCCACGTTCGCCACGCCCACCATGCCCGGCAGCCCGCGCTCGAGCGTCACGCTGTCGGGAAACAACACCTACACCGGCGGCACCACGCTCAACGCCGGCATCGTGTATGTGGGGCACGACCATGCGCTTGGCGATGGCGTGCTCACGGTCGCCTCGGAGTCGAATCCGGACGGCCAGCACCTCGGGCTCCTCACCGCCGGCGGCGCACGCACCCTGGGAAACACGCTCGCGCTCGGAACGACCGCGCTCGACATCGGCGGGAACTACGATCTCGGCCTGACCGGGGTGATCTCCGGATCCGGGCAACTGTTCAAGGTGGGTTCCAGCATCCTGACGGTCTCGGGCGACGCGACGGGGTTCAGCGGCGGCTACAACGTCCAGGGGGGCAGCGTGAAATTCAGCACGGGAGCATCCGTCGGCGGGGGAGGCATCCAGTTCGGAGCGGGCGCGGCGGGCGCGACGTACCTCGACACAAGCACCGTGTACGGCATCTCGACCGATGCGGGAGCGACGGCGGTGATCACGCTGCCGGCGAGCGGAACACTCACGGTGGTCCAGATGAAGGATGCGCAATACGGCGGCACCTTTGCCGGAACCAGTGTCGGTGGGCTGGCCCTGGGGACGACCGGCACCGGGGCTCCCGTTCAACTCACGTTGTCGGGCGCGAGCAGCTTCGTGGGACCGACGCAGATCAACAGCCGGCTCATCGTTTTCGCGACGAGCGCGAATGTCTTCGGGGCGACGAGCAATCCGGTCACCCTGAGTGGCGGCACCCTGGTGGTCGGGTCCGATGTGACCCTGGTGAATCCGCTGACACTGACGTCCGGCACGCTGCGGGGCAGCGGCTCAATCGCGTCCGCGACGACCATCGGCAGCAACGTCACCCTTGCCGCCGGTGCGCCGGATGCCATCGGGACGCTGCATTTCAATTCGACGCTCACGCTGGCCGACGGCGGCAGCATGTCGTGGCGAATGCAGGACGCGGCGATGACGGGCGGATCGTGGGATCAGGTGCAGGTGAACGGAGCAGTGAATTTCACGAGCACCACGGAGGGGTTCACGTTCAAGCCCATCCGGTTCAGCCCGTCGCTGGTGCTCGTCCCGGACAATTTCAATCCGTACGCGGTGCAATCGTGGATGATCATGAGCGCGACGTCGTTCCTGAACTTCAACCCGGACGCCTTCCTGCTCGATACGACCGGGCTGCCCTCGTCGCTGACCGCCAGCGGCACGTTCAGTCTGGCGCTGAACCAGGCTGGCACGGGCTTGATGCTGAATTTCACGCCGGTGCCCGAACCGGAAACGTATGTGCTGGTCCTCGCCGGCGTCGTGATCCTGGCGCTGGTGGGACAGCGACGCGGACTGGGTCGAGGTAGGATACGGTAGATATCGCGGCGAGAATTTCCCGCGACGCCGAAACGAGTCGTTTGGGGTGCGCCGAACGATACCGGGAAATACTCTCGTCGACGAACGAGTCGCAAAAATCGGTGAATCCGTCGGAAAGATATTTGAATGATGTCTGCATCGAGACTTATCGATGAGGGTGTCGCGAATCGGGAGACGCACTCATATATCAACACGCAGTAGTACGTTACAAAATCGAGTGCGGGAGTGAAGGTCAGCACTTCGAAACGAATTTGATAGAGATCTCTACGGCAGCGGAGGGGCTTTTCCCTTGCCGGTGCCAGCCGTTTGCACAGTGTTGCGGCCCATGAAGCTACGGGTCCAACTCTCGGCTTTTTTTGGCGCGATTTGTGGATTCCTGTTGGTGCGAGCCCAGACGATCACGTGGTCGGCGTCGCCTGGATCCGGCGTGTTCGGCACCGGCGCGAACTGGTTGGGTGGCGCGGCACCGGTCGCCGTAAACGATGTGGTGTTCTCCGCCTCGAACACGGCGTCGGTCGATATTGGCGGCGCGACGTCCGTAAATTCGCTCACCTTCAACGGCACGTATCCGCAATACACCGTCGGCAGTGCGAATGCGTCGACGCTGACGATCGGCGCCGGTGGCGTGCTCGTCGACAGCGGCGGGCCGGGGGCGGCGCTGCAATCGGGACTTTCGGTCGCGCTGGGCGCGAACCAGACCTGGACCGTCAATCCCGGCGCAAGTCTCAGCGTGGCGGGGCCTGTTTCCGGGGCGTTCGCGCTGACGAAGGCGGGCACCGGCACGCTGGTCCTGTCGGGCGCGAACACCTATGGAGGCGGCACGACGGTGACCGCCGGCACGCTCCAGTTGAACGCCTCGGGCGCACTGCCGGCCGGGAAGCCGGTCACCATTGCCCCGACCTCCGGGACCGCGACGCTCAATCTCAATGACACGAATCAGTCGATCGGCGCGCTGACGCTCGGCGGCGCGAGCGGGACGAATGCGATGGTGAGCGTCACGACCAACAGCACCCTGACGCTCGGCGGCGACGTGACGTTCAATGCCACGAGCAACCCGAACCAGGGGAGCATCAGCGAGGCCGGCACCCTCGCGCTCGGCGGAGACCGGACGTTCAATGTGGGCAGCTCGACGGCGACCTCGGGCACCGGAGACCTGATGATCACGGCGAACATCACCGGCAGCGGCGACAGCCTGATCAAGACCGGAGCGGGCAAGCTGGTGCTCGCGGGCGTCAACACCTACAGCGGCAACACGACAATCAACGACGGCCGGCTGCAGATGGCGATCGGCGGGACCTTGCCGGCCAGTGCCGTGATCGTCGACGAGACGACGGCCGGCGGGACCGCGACCTTCGATCTGGGCGGCACGACGCAGACGGTCGGGTCGCTCACGCTGCGGGGCGCCGCCAATTCGATGAACAACGTCGACCTCGGGCCGGGCGGCAGTCTGGTCCTCGCCGGCGACGTCCGCTACGATGCGACGAACAATCCCGGGGCGGCGACGATTTGGAACGGTAACAGCATCGTGTTGGGTTCATCCACCCGCACGTTCACCGTCGACCAGTCGTCCGGCGTGCCAACGGGCGATGCGGAGTTGACGATCGCGACCGGGATCACCGGGACGGCCGGACTGACCAAGGCGGGCACCGGCACGCTGGCCCTGACGGGGAACAACACCTACAGCGGTCCGACCACGATCAGCGCGGGCACGCTGCAGATCGGCGACGGCTCCGCCGCCAACACCAACCTTGCGGGCAATATCACCGACAACGCGACGCTGGCCTTTGCGACGAACGGCATGAATTTTGGCGGGGTGATCAGCGGCACGGGCGCGGTCAACGTGATCGGCGACGTGACGCTGACCGGCGCGAACAGCTACGGCGGAGGGACGAACGTCGGCGCGTCGGGCCACCTCACGATCGGCGACGGCGGCGTGGTCCCGGGCAACATCAGCGATCTGGGCACGGTGACGTTCAACCAGACCGGCAATCTGACGTATGCCAATGTGATTTCAGGCACCGGCGGACTCGAGCAGAACGGGGCCGGTGTGCTGACCCTCACCGGTGCCAACAGCTATTCGGGACCGACGAGCATTTCTGTCGGCACCCTGAAGATCGGAAGCGACAATGCGCTGCCGGCCGGTTCGCCGCTGACGTTGCAGGGAGCGCTCGATGTCGCGGCCAACCAGACCCTGCAGCAGATCACCGCGTACAGTTCGGGGACGGTCACGATCGAACCGACGGCCACGCTGACGTTGTTCCCGGCGGCCGGTGGCATGAATTTCGGCAGCAACATCCAGGGGACCGGCAATCTCGTCATCAACGCGCCGGGGACGTCGGTCGGTTACAACGGCACGAACAGCCTTACCGGGACGACCACGGTGAAGGCCGGTACCCTCGACGTCAGCAACAACGGCGGGAATCTTCCTGCCTCCGGTGCGCTGGTGGTCAACGCGACGAACGGGACCTATGCCTCCGTGAACATGGGCGACACCACCCAGACCGTGGGATCGCTGACGTTCGGGGGACCGGGAGCGTTGGCGGGCGCGCTCAATTCGATTCAGATGGATTCCGGCGCGCTGGTGCTCGGTGGCAATGTCACCGTGGATACGACCAGCAGTCCCTCCGGTGCGGTCATCTCCGGAGGCGACGAAGTTGATCTCGGTGCGGCCGCGCGGACCTTCAACGTCGGGCATTCCACGAGTGCCGGGGTCGATCTCACGATCGATGCGAGCCTCGTCGGTACGGTCGATCTGACCAAAACCGGCGCCGGATCGCTGCTACTGGGCCAAACGACCGAGGGATTTAGCGGCAATGTCACGGTCAACAGCGGGACATTGATTGTCGGAGCGGACGATGCCACCGGCACTGGGATCCTGACACTGGCGAGCGGCGCGACGCTCGCTGCCGGATTGGCGAACCCATCGGGTGGAGGCTCACCCGTGCCGATCACGATCGCGAACCCGGTCGCCTTGAACGACAACGTTTCGGTGGGGACGTCGGGCTGGAACGATCCGCTCACGTTGATCGCCGCGACGACACTGCCGGGCAACGCGACGGTGCACCTGGCGAGCGGGCAACTGGTGACGTTGGGGGGCAGCCTTAGCGGGCCGGCAGGAAATGCGACCCTGACCTTCGATGGCGGTGGCGTGGCGGTGCTGGGCGGGGCCGTCACGAACCTGTCCTCGATCACTGCGAACGGGTCGGCGGTCATCGTCGGCAGCACCGCGGTCCTGAGTGGCTCGAGCGCGGTGCTGAAGGCGGGCACGGGCTCGACCTCGACCACGAACCTCGGCTACGTCGGCCTCGGAGCCACGAGTCTCGGGGCGACGCCGACGGTGGCCGATGTCGTTGCGCACGTCGACAAGTCCAATTTCAACGGGACCCTCGGCTTCGATACCTCGCCGGGCGGCACGTCCGTCGGAGCCCACGAATTTTCCGATGCGATTGATCTGACCGGATTCAATGCGAACGTCACCCTTGGCTCGACGACGAACGCCATTCTCAGCGGCTCGATCACCCCGGCGGGCGGAAATTACGCGTTTGGCAACGGCGGCGGCGTGCTGTTCGTCACGAGCAATCTCGGCGGTACCTACGGTTTGTCGGTCGTTTCGTCGTCCGCGCTGAAAGACAACGCGCTCGGCGTCGTCCTGCAGGGCAGCAACACGTTCAGCGGGGCGGTCAATGTTGCGAATTCGCTGCTGGTCCTCGACTCGCCGAACGCGGTGCCGACGGGCACCACGTTCTCCCTCGGCGCCTTCGGTTACCTGGGCGCGACGGAGACGTATGGGAGCGCGTTCAATCTCACGACCTTCCTGTCGCGGATCACGGGTTACACCAGCACCTCCGTCCTCGGCTTCGATTCGACGACCTACGTCAACACCGCGAAGGCGGCGGGGACCGGTTATGGCAGCCGTTACGTGACCGGGACCGTCGACCTGCGCTCGCTCAGCCCAATTTACCTGGGAACGGCGACGAGCGCGACCTTCAGTGGTCCGCTGTACGCGCCGGCGGGCGGAAATCTGGCGCTGGTCGCCGTAGGGCAGGGGACGCTGACCGTCTCCTCGTCGATCGGGCCCGGCAACGCGAGCCAGGTCACCGTCGGCTCGACCCAGATCGGCGGGGGCAAGGGCACGGTGGAACTCTCGGGCGTGAATTCCTATCCCGGCGGCACGACGCTCGCGAGCGGGCGCCTGCAAATCACGCAGAGCAGCCGATCGACTGCGAGCGGCGTCGTCGGATCGTTGGGCTCGGGGACTTTGACCGTCGCCCCCGGTGCGAACAATCCGGCGCTGGTCGGTCCCGCCACGACGTCGAATCCTGCGGTGACCGTCGTGCAGAATCCGATTGCGTTGAACGCGAATCTGCGGGTCGGCGACGGCAGCTCCGTGTTTTTTGGCGATACGACGCTGTCCGACTTTTTCGCCTCCCTCGACCGGATCGTTCTCAACGGAACGATCACCAACGGCGTGCAGTCCGGCAGTCTGGAATTGTACGGTGCGACGGTCTTGAACGGCAGCAACAGTTTCTCCGGCGGTGTGACGTGGCACCCCGGCGTGCTGGAGGTGGGCAGCGACAGCGCGCTGGGCACCGGTGTGCTGACGCTCACGAGTGCCGGCTTCAACGGATTGAGCTACGCGATCCCCTTCGATTTCGTCGCGGATGGAAACCGGACCTTCGCGAATGCCGTGTCGGTACAATCCGGAACGGCGACAATTCTGCAGGTGGAAGGGACGGGGAGTTTGAGCCTGGGCGATTCGACGCATCCGATCTCGCTCGGCAACGATCTGACGGTCCAGCCGGGTCTCTTCCCCGTCTATTTGAACGGAAACGTGATCGGCCCCGGAAAGCTGATCATCGACGGAGCCAATGCCGTCGTGCTGAACGGGACGTCAAACTCGTACGGCGGCACGGAAGTCGACCAGGGCGCGGCGATCTTTGCCAGCGCCGCGTCGATTCCGGTCGGTCAGGTGCTGATCGCCCAGTCCGATGGCTACATCGGCGTGGCGTCGTCCGCGGGTCTGGGCGGAAGCAATCTCCAGTCGGCGTACATCAATCGCTTCGACCAACACGGATCGATGAATGGCACGATCGGGTTCGACAGCCCCGTCGGCGGACCGACCAGCACGTTCAGCGGCGACATCGACGAGACGAATTTCTACGGAACCCCGCGGCTTGGTTCCGCCACCACCGCGTTGCTGACCGGAAACATCACGGTCTCGAGCGACTATCAGTTCGGGGGCGGTGGAGGCGAACTGACCGTGCAATCGGCGCTCGCCGACCAGGGTGGAAAAGGGGTGCAGGTGGACTCCCCGTCGCTGGCGCCGCTGACGTTGGTGCTGACCGGCAACAACACCTATTCGGGTGCGACCTGGGTCGGGAATTCGGCGGTCGTATTTTCGGCGGGCGCGCTGGCCAACAGCGGCACGGTGTTCACGCTCGCCAACGAGGGGGCCTACGCGGGGCTGCAACTGGGGACGGACACCACGGGATCGGATCCGACGATCACGAGCTTTCTGGCGCGATTCGGGGAGCTGGGGAACGGATATGTCGGCTTCGATGCCGGCGGCGGCAGCACGATCACGAACCTGGACCTGAGCGCGCTCGGTGGCGGCAGCTTTGGGCTGGCGACCACGTCCCAACTGACGCTGGGGGGAACCCTGGCGGTCGGATCCAGCCTGTCGACTTACCGGCTGGCCGGGTTCAAGGGTGGGGCGCTCACGATCGGGAGCGTGCTGGCTGACGGCAGCGGGGCGCGCTCCGTGATCATCGGCGACACGGCCGTCCCGGCGACGTTTGGAACGCCGACCGATCCGACCGCCCCCCGCTCCAGCGTGACTCTGAGCGGGAACAACACGTACACGGGTGGGACGACGCTCGAGGCAGGCGTCCTGAACGTGGGCGACGACCATGCGCTTGGGTCGGGCATGCTCAGCATCGCGAACAACAGCACGCCCGACGGCCGGCACCTCGGCCTGTTCGCGGTCGACGGCGCCCGGTCCCTGACGAATGCCATCGCGCTGGGCTCGGCGGCCCTCGACATTGGCGGTACGGACGACCTCGCGCTGGGCGGCGTGCTTTCGGGATCGGGCGAACTCTTCAAGGTCGGCTCCGGCCTGCTGACGATGTCGGGTGACAGCACGGCGTTCAGTGGCGGCTACAACATTCAGCAAGGCAGCGTGAAGTATGTGAACGGCCCGTCGGTCGGGACCGGCGCGATCACGTTTGGGACGGGAGCGGTGGGAGCAACCTTCCTCGACACGAGCACGGTGAATGGAATCTCCAGCGATCCGGGCGCCACGCCGGTGATCACGCTTCCCGTGGCCGGGACGTTGACGATCAATCAGACGGATGACGGCGTGTATGGAGGGAGCTTCGGGGGGACGACCGCCGGGCTCGCATTTACCGGAACCGGAACCCGGGCGCCGGTCCAGTTGACCCTTTCCGGCTCCAGCTCCTATTCCGGGCCGACCAGCATCGGCACGGGCGTCGCGGTGGCGGCGCAGAATGCGGCGGCGTTTGGGCTTTCGAGCAATAGCGTCACGCTCAGCGGCGGAACGTTGATCGTCGGTTCGGGCGTGACGCTGCCAAATCCGCTGACCACGTCCTCCGGCACCTTGCGCGGTACCGGAACGGTCGCGTCTGCCGTGACGATTGGGAACGGCATGACCCTCGCGCCGGGAACCGCCGACGCGATCGGCTCGCTCCACTTCGACAGCACGCTGACGCTGGCGGACGGAGGCATCATGCAATGGCGGCTGCTCGATGCTGCCACGTCGAGCGGTTCGTGGGATCAGGTTCAGGTGAACGGGGCCGTCACGGTCGCGAGTGGTGCGACGCCGTTCACGTTCCAGCTCATTCCGTTCGCGACCTCGTTGAGTTCGATTCCGGCGAACTTCAATCCGTTCACGGCCGCTTCGTGGGTGGTGATGACCGCGACCTCGTTTCCTGGATTCGATGCGAGCAAGTTCCGGATCGATACGAGTGCGATTCCGACGACGATTCTGGCCGGCGGTACTTTCAGCCTCAGCCTGAACGGCGCGGGGACGAACCTGATGCTCAATTTCACCCCGGTCCCCGAGCCCGCAACCTACGCCCTGATGCTCGCGGGCCTCGGGATCATCGGCTGGGTGTGGCGCCGCCGCCGCGCTTCGTAGCGCCCGCCGTCGCCAGCGCCGCGCCAGGTACGGCGTGAGTCCATTTACGAGAGGTAGGGCGCCAGTCCCTTCCGCGCCATCGGTCGCTGGAAGCGCAATTGCAGCGCCACTACCACACGCATCGCGACGACGATCGGCTGCGGTCCGTTTTTAGACCGCTCTACCGCGCACCAAACCGGAAGACGGTGGTTGAGCGGTACGTTTCGCCGGGCTTGAGGATGACCGAGGGGAAGCCCGGGTGATTCGGCGAATCCGGGAAATGCTGCGTCTCGAGACAGAATCCGGTGCGGCGTTCGTACGTGTGTCCGTTCTTTCCCCGCAGGGTGCCATCGAGAAAGTTGCCGCTGTAGAATTGCACACCGGGTTCGGTCGTGAGCACTTCAAGTTCCCGGCCCGACATCGGCTCCAGCACGACCGCCGCCAGCGCCAGCGCTCCGCCGCCGCCATCGAGCACGAAGTTGTGGTCATAGCCGTTGGCGAAACGGAGCTGCTCGTTCGCCCGGTCGATGCGGTCGCCAATCGTGTGGGGATCGCGAAAATCCAGCGGCGTTCCGGCCACGGCGGCGAGTTCACCCGTCGGGATGAGGCCGGCGTTCACGGGGGTGTAGCGCGCGGCGTTGATCGTGAGAACATGGCCGAGAACGTTGCGGGAGCCTTCCCCGGCAAGGTTGAAGTACGAGTGGTTCGTCAGGTTGACGGGAGTGGGCTGGTCCGATGTCGCCGTGTAGTCGATCCGGAGTTCGTTCGCATCGGTGACGATGAACTCGACGACGGCGTCGAGTTTCCCGGGGAAACCCTGGTCGCCGTCGGGGCTCGAGAGCCGGAAGCGCACGCTCGATCCCGCGTCCGCCATGTCCGGGTCCGCCTGCCAGACGGCCTGGTCGAATCCCCGGGGACCGCCGTGGAGGTTGCAGGGCAGGCCGGCGGGCGAGTTGTTCGCGGCCAGCGGATATTCGCGGTCGCCGAGGGTGAATCGCGCGTGGGCGATCCGGTTGCCGTAGCGCCCGATGGTGGCGCCGAAATAGGGGCCGGGCTGACGCGCGTACCCGTCGACCGCGTCGAAACCGAGCACGACGTCCGCCAGCCGCCCTTGCCGGTCGGGTGTCTGGATGCGCACGACCGTCGCACCAAAATCGGTGACGTCCACGCTGAAGCCACTGGCGTTGCGGAGCGAAAAGAGGTGGGTGTTGCGACCGTCGGGAGTGTTGCCGAAGGGTTTCATGGATCGGATCGGGAATTTTGAGCGGTCCGGTCGCGAAAGCCAGCCCCGTTCTGGAGGGTTCTCCGGAAGGAGGGTGTCGCTTCGCCCGTTTGAAGGTGGAACACGATGTCCTCATCGCGTTGCCGAGCCGTGGGCGAAGGCCGAACTCGCCTCGCCCTCGCTCCTCCTTCGCTGAAGCTTCGGCGGACAGGTCGCCGCTACGCCGGAACTAAAGGTTCCGTGGAATTTTCTCCGGCCGTAGATCTGGAATGCCACCCGATATCGCATGCGGGAGAACAAGTGTATGCTGTGAATGCCATGAACGAAAACTCATCGACCCATTCGACAACATCCACCGCCCACCACGGGCTCACCGCCGAAGCGATCTCGCGCCGCGCCTACGAGCTGTGGGAGCAGGAGGGCCGGCCGGAGAGCCGTGATCTGCACCATTGGTTGCGGGCGGAGAAGGAACTTCTGGCCGAACAGGGGCAAAAATCCGGCGGGACCGCGGCGGCGAAGCAGGACGGCATGTCCACTCGCTCCGTTGAGACGGCGCCGGCACCCGCGTCGCGCAGCGGTACGACAGCGCCCGCTGGCACCACCAACCGGAACGGGACCAAACCGCCGTCGTCCCGCTCTACCCAACCGGGAATGCGCACCGAAACCATGCGCGGCGGTCGCGGCTGAGAAGCTCGAGACCCAAGGATCTGCCGAGGCCGCGCCACGCGCGCGGCGCTCCCGGGAGGTTTTGGCAGCCGCGCGATGCCCGGCGGGCAGCGCGGCATCGGCGTGACGGCGGTGTGTTCGTGGCGGTGCTTAACCGCGCAGCAGCGACTCGCCGCCGTCGATGAAGATCTCGGCGCCCGTGATGTGGCTCGCATAGGGCGATACGAGGAACCAGACCAATTCCGCGACCTGTTCCGCCGAGCCGATCCGGTGTCCCGTCAGCGGGATCGGACCATTGGGATAAATCACCGCGGGTCGGATGTGCTCGAGGTGCTGGTGTTTCGTGCTTTCGCCGATGCGCGTTGCGGTTGAACCCGGGCACACGACGTTCACGCGAATCCCGGCGGGCGCGAGTTCGAGCGCGATCATCTTGGCGAATGCGGCCTGTCCCGCCTTGCTGCTCGCGTAGGCGCTGGCCCCGGCGGTGCTGAACACCCGCGTGCCGTTGACGGACGAGATCACCACCACCGCGCCTCCCTGCTTCTTGAGCAGCGGCACGGAGTGCTTCACCGTCAAAAACGTTCCCTTGAGGTTTACCGCGAACGTGCGGTCCCACTCGGATTCGGCGATCTCCTCGACGGGCGCCCACAAGCCATTGATTCCGGCGTTCGCCACGACGATGTCGAGCCGCCCCCAGGCGGCCTCGATGCGTCGGCACGCCTCGTCCACGTGCGCGGCATCCGCGACATCCGCGGCGATCTCCAGCGCCTCGACTCCGGTCGCGCGAATTTCGGCGCAGGTGCCGGCAAGGTCGTCTCCGCCGCGGCTCAGTGCGGCGACGTTCGCGCCAGCCGTCGCGAGAAGCGTCGCGGTGGCGCGGCCAATACCGGCGCCGGCGCCGGTTACCAGCGCGACCTTACCCTGAAGCGTGTTTTGGAGGCTCGCCCGTGGAGCGGATGTCACAATGCCCTGCCGTTTAGCCGGTCCCGGGGCGCGGCCGCAAATGCAAACGCGTGCGGGGCAGGGCGGGCGCGCCAAAAAGGCAGAGGCTGGCGTGCCTCTGCCTTCTGCTCGCAGGGCCGTGCTCCCGCGGGGCCGCCGGGTGCTAGCGACGGGCGGACATGTGTCCGGCGGATTCCCGAATCCGGGGATGTTCCCCTTCTGCAAACTCCTCGATCATCTTCGCGTTGAATTGCGGGATGTCGTCGGGTTTCCGGCTGGTGACCAGGCCGCAGTCCACGACGACCGGCTCGTCAACCCAGTTGGCACCGGCGTTCATCAGATCGCGTTTGACCGAGTTGTAGGAGGTCATTTTCCGGCCGCGCACCACATCGGCCTCGATCAGCATTTGCGGACCATGGCAGATGGCGGCGACGGGCTTGCCGGCCTCGAAGAAGGCCTGCACGAACTTCACCGCGGCGGGATCCTGGCGCAGCTTGTCCGGGTTCAGGACGCCGCCGGGAAGCATCAGTGCGTCGTAGTCGTCGGGATTTGCCGCCGACAGCGCCTTGTCGACATCGAAGGTGTCGCCCCAATCGGTTTTGTCCCAGGCGCGGATCTGGCCTGACTTGGGCGAGATGATCTCCGTGGTGGCGCCGGCCTGATCCAGCGCTTCGCGAGGTTTTTCCAGCTCGGGTTGCTCAAAGCCCTCGGTGGCGAGAATGGCGACCTTTTTTCCGTTCAGACGATTCTGGTTCATGATGTGCCTTTCGTTATTGGTTGAGACGACAGAGAACGCCCGTTGCCCGCGTGGTGCCGTCACCGGACGCACAAAAGACGAAGCCCGGATACGGCAGGAGCTTGGGCACTCAACAAGTCTGGTTTCAGGGCCCGCGAGGGGCCCCATCGATGACAAGTCCTTCGTCGTCTGCGGTGATGGAACGCCGATCGGCTCCGCCGACCGGGAGGGCGTGTCCGCGGTCGGGGATTGCAGGTGGAACAAGTCTCCGGCGGAATGGACGGTTGCTGCCATGGTTGCCGACGATCTCCCCATCCTGTACACGAAACGCGGCTGCCCGTGGTGCGCGGAGGCGGTCGAATTTCTCGACGATCACGGAGTCGGCTACAAATTGCGTGAGGTGACCGGCGATCAGACCGCAATGGCCGAAATGCAGCAGAAGTCCGGACAGACGAAGGCGCCGACGCTGGATTGGCACGGCGAGATCCTGGCTGACTTCGGCGTCGACGAGTTGGTGCCGTTCCTCCGCAACCACAACGTCAAGCTGGAGGACAGCTAGCCACCGGTAGGGCGCGGAGTCCCTTCCGCGCCATGTCTCGATGTAGGGCGGGGTCGCCTGAGCCCGCCGCGGCGGAGTCCGAGCCCGACCACCTGAGGCATCGCGCCGTTGACCGGCTACATCTCTGTTTCAACCGCTCTACCGTCGACCCGCGCGGTGAGGACGCCGCGGCCGCCACAATTCTGCCCGAAGCGCTTCCGCGTCAGTCCGGTCTGACCATCTCGAATCGATCGGTAGTTCGGACGTAGCCGTCGCCGCCGAGCCGGCCGATCAGGTCGAGCTTCGCCGGATCCGGCCGCCCATCGGGGCCAATCACGTTGTCGGCGACGTGGGCGACGAGAATCCGTCCGAACACAACGTTCGCGGCCAGCGGCCCGTCGCCAATCAGGATGATGCGGTCGACCACGCATTCGAAAGCAACGGGGGCCGCCCGGACCCGCGGTGGCCGGACCCGCGAGCTGGGAGTTGCCTCGATGCCGAAGCGTTCGAACTCGCTCTCGCCGTACGGCAGCGACGCGGACGTTTGATTCATCGCCTCGGCCAGCGCCTGCGGGACGAGTTGCACCACGAATTCCCCGACGGCCTCGAGATTCCGGACAGTGTCCTTCTTTGCGCCGTGGCGATCGTTGACCGGCGAGATCATCAGCGTCGGCGGGTTCGCGGTGATGCCCTGAAAGAAGGAGAAGGGCGCGAGGTTTGAGCGTCCTTCGAGTGAAACGGTGGAGACCCAGGCGATCGGTCGCGGCAGGATGGTCGCAACCATCCAGCCATAGGCGTCGCGTGGGTGCAGGGCGGTGAAGTCGAGGTTCATCAATCTTCGATCTGAAGGTGGCACGGACGTTCGCCGCCCGGCGCCTCGGGTTCGTGCTTTGCGGCAGCGCGGCGGGACGCGGTTCCGCGCCGGCGGTCGCCCTGAGCGCGCGAGGCGGACGACGAGGCGCGGACCGGTTTGGCGGCAGAAGCGGCGCGTTTGAGTCGGCGAGGCATGCGGGAAACGTGAAGCTTCGTTGCGACGGTGCAAATCGCATCGCGCGACCCCGACTCTTGGGGTGGCCAACCCATTCTGGCGTGGTGTACCACTACCCGCTGGCGACGGTGGCGCGTCGCACGATTTGCCCGCAGAGGACCGGAAATTCGAGGGAAAGGCGCCGGGGCGCGACACCGCGGTCCCGTGGACAGGCAAAGACCTACCGCGGATTTGGGTTACGACCCAACAGTCGCTGCCGGCGGTTTGGCCTACGATGCGCGCGCATCTTCAGGACCTACCGTCTGCGTAGGACTCGAACTCAGTCCCACATCAAAAATATGTACTCCATGTTGTCTGCCCCTTGCGAGGCTGGGCGAACGCGCCAGCCTCCTCGAACTCGCGGGTTCGCGCCGTTTTTAGCGCTGGCCTCGCTTCTACTGACGCTGTGCTCGGCGCTTCCGACCTTCGCCCAGAGTATTCTCTCCACTTTGAATGGGATTACCGGTCCCACGTATGTGGCGATCGACGCCAACCGCACCATCGGCGGAGTGACATCCTCGTGGCTGTACGTCTCGCAGCACGGGGGGACTGACAATACGGGCGGGGGGCAGGTCCTGCGCTACGATCTGAACAATTTGTCGGCTGCTCCGACCAATATTGGCGGAGGAAACTTCACCAGTCCCGATGGAATCGTGATCGACAGCGCGACGGGCGATCTCTTCATCGCCGACCGCGCCCAGGATCATATTCTCCACATCACCAATTCGGGTTCCGTGGTTGCAACCATCGGGTCCGGCACGGTGGGAGCGGCGGATGAAATGCACGGTCCCTGCGGTCTGGCGACCGACAGCTCGGGCAACCTTTATGTTTCCGAACATGGCGAGACCCTCAGCAATCCGCGCGGGGACATGGGCCAGTATATTTCGAAATACACCCGCTCCGGCACGCGACTCTGGCGCTTCGGCGGGAAGGGAAACGGCTCGGGCCAGTTTGCGCAGTCGGGGCCGTATGGCATCGCCGTGTCGGGCGGCACGGTTTACGTCGCCGACGGCTACAATTCACGGATTGAGACGTTCGATTTGAATGGGAACTACGTCAGTGAGTTCTCCACGCCGGGCGCACTTCCGCTCGGCCTCACAATTGATTCGACTGGCGCGCTCTGGATCGCCGAGGCGACCAATACCGGTGACGGCATTGGTTCCATCGAGCAGGTCGAAAAATTTTCGACGGCCGGTGTCGATCAGGGCGTAACCCTGTTGGACAATTCTCCGACCTTCAGCCTTCCGTTCGATACGGTCATCGATCCGGCCACCAACCACGCCTACGTCTCGGATTACGGCAACAATCGTGTCGTGATCTTCGACCTCAATACGTCCGGTGGCGGCACTCCGGCCCCGACGGGTCCCGTCGCGACGTCATTCACGTTCGCCGGTGTGACCTCGAGTGCGCCGAACGATGTCCAGTTCAAGGTCCTCCTGACGTTCAACGAGGCGGTCACGGGTGTGACCACCAATTCCTTTACCTTCGCGACCACCGGTATCTCGACCGGAACGTTCGATAGCGTGACCGCGATCGATTCGTCGCACTATCAATTGAACGGCACCTGGACGGGCGGCGCACCAGGCACACTGGCGTTTGCCCTCAAGTCCTCCGGCAGCGGAATTGTCGACAGCAGCAGCGCCGCCTACAGCGGTGCAGGCGTCGCGCTGGCGGTGGTGCCGATCTCGGCGAGTCCCGACCACACGATCCCAACCGTGACGAGTTTTGCCCCGGGCACCTCGTCCGGCAACACGGTCAACTTCCTCCTCACGTTCAGTCGTGCGATTTGGAACGTGCAGCCGTCGAACTTTACGATCAACACCACTGGCAGCGCTGTCGGAACCCTGGGGGTTGCGATCGAGCCGACCGACAACACCGGTACGGTCTACACGATCCCGGTGAACTACACCGGTACGGGCACGATTTCGCTGACCGTCAACGGTGGTACCATCGAAGACGGCAATGGTGACATGTATGCCGGACCCGACACCAGCTCGGCGTTCACGATCTCGTCGGGTGGTGGCAGTACCGGATCGGTCCCCGTGGTCAGCAATGCGACGGTGACCGGCACGGTGGGCACCGCGATCACGCCGGTGCAGGTCCAGGCGACGAATTCGCCGACCGATTTCACCGCGCAGGGTCTGTCGAACTACGGCCTGCAGATCAGCGGAACGGGCGTCATCTCCGGCACGCCCAGCACGGCGGCCAGCAACGTTTCGGTGAGTGTCACGGCCAGCAATGCCACCGGCACCTCCGCGCCGGCGACCATCACGCTGAACCTCGCGGCGAACACGCCGCCCCCGCCGCCTCCGGCGACGACGGGACCGTCGATCACGAGCTTCACCCTCGATTCCGGGGTGACAACGCTGACTTCGTCGGCGTTTGATGTGACCTTCAGCGAGGCGGTGACCGGCGTCGATGCCAGTGACTTCGCCATCAACACGCAGGGTTCCGCGACCGCGACGATCACCGGCGTGACGGCGCTGAGCAGCACCGAGTACCAGGTGGCCTTCAACTATTCGGGCACCGATGGCTCGATCCAGATGGCCATCAACACGAGCGGCACTGGCATCAGCGGCGCGTCGGGCGCCTTTGCCGGCGCCGGCACGACCGCCAGCGCGGTTATCCCGGTGAACAACGCGCCTCCGGCCGACACGACTGCTCCGACCGTGACAAGCTTCACGGCTGGCACGATGTCCGGCACCGCCGCAAACTTCACCGTGACCTTCAGCGAGCCGGTGACGGGCGTGGCCGCCTCTGACTTCCTCGTCGACGCGACCGGTGTCACGGCGACGGTTGGAACGGTGACCGGCAGCGGCACGACCTACACGGTGCCGGTGACGGTCAGCGGTACGAGCGGTTCCGTTCAGTTGATCGCGGTGGGCGGTGCGACCGCCAATATCCGCGACGCAGCCACCAACTGGTTCGGCGGCGGCTCGGGCGCGACGAGCGCGACCCTTAACGTCACGGCCGGCTCCGGCGGTGGCACGGGCGGTGGCTCCGGTGGTTCCGTTCCGGTGGTGACCAACGCCACTGTCACGGGCACCGTCGGGACGCCGATCGCGACCGTTCAGGTCCAGGCGACCAATTCACCGACCAGCTTCACGGCCGATGGCCTGAGCGCGTACGGCCTGCACATCGACGCGACCGGCGTGATTTCCGGAACGCCGACGGCGACGGCTTCGAATCAGACCGTGAGCGTCACCGCGACCAACAGCACGGGTACGTCCGTTGCGGCGACGATCACGCTGAACATCGCGGCGAATTCGACGGGTGGCGGTGGTGGTACCGGCGGCGGCGGTGGCCCGGCCGGTTCTCCAGTCGTGAGCTCGGCGAACCTTACGTACACGGCCGGCGTACCGATCAGCTACACGGTCATCGTGACGAACTCCCCGACCGCGTTCACGCTTTCGGGTCAACCCGCGGACCTGTCGATTTCGAAGACCGGCGTCATTTCTGGCACGCCGATTGTGCCCGGAACCTATACCGCGACCGTTACCGCAACCAACAGCATTGGGACTGGATCGGCGACAATCACGTTCACCATTCAGGCCGCGAGCACCGGCGGCGGTGGTGGCAATACCGGCGGCGGTGGTAACACCGGCGGTGGCGGAAACACGGGTGGCGGTTCATCCACCCCGAGCAGCCAGACCATCACGTTCTCGACGCCAACCGGCGCGATCTACGTCGGCACGCCGATCGAACTCGGCGCCACGGCGAGCTCCGGTCTGCCGGTGAGCTATAAGATCGTGAGCGGCAACGCCACCTTGATGGGGACCACGCTGGTGATCAACGACACCAACGCCGTCGTCGTCCAGGCGTCGCAGGCCGGCAACTCGACCTACGCGGCCGCGAGCACGAACACGACGTTCAACGCGACGCGCCAGCCGCAGGTGATCGTACCGCCCACCACGACCACGGTGCACACCGATTCGGCCATGACGCTGCCGGCCACGTCGAGCATCGGCCTGCCAATCACGTACACCGTCGTCAGCGGCCCGGCTACGATCACGGGTGATTCACTGACGTTCACCGGTTCGGGAACGGTCGTGGTCCAGGCGTCGCAGGCGGGCAGCAGCCTGTATGCCCCGACCTCGTCCACGATCACCATCACCGGCAATCCGGTTCCGCGGCTCGTCAACATCTCGTCGCGGCTCAAGGTTTCGGGCACGGACGCTTCGCACGCGGTCATCGCCGGCTTCGTGGTCACTGGTTCCACGCCGAAGCAGATGCTGATCCGCGCGGTGGGACCGAGCCTGGCCTCGTATGGTGTCACCGACGCCCTCGCGAATCCGACCCTGACGCTCTACGACAGCAACAGCAAGGTGGTTGCTTCGGACACCGGCTGGAAGGACAGCGCCAGCATCTCGACGGCTGGAAACTCCGTCGGAGCGTTCAAGCTGATGGCGGGCAGCACTGATTCCGCCGTGCTCGTCACGCTGAATCCGGGCGCCTATACCGCTGCGGTCACCGCCGCCAGCGGCACGGGCACCGTGCTGATTGAAGTCTACGACGTCGCGGCAAACGCCGCCGTCCCGACCCAGCAGCTCGTCAACATCTCGACCCGTGGTTACATCGATGCGAATTCGCAGATCATTGCCGGCTTCGTGGTGGATGGCACCGAGTCCAAGAGGGTGCTGATCCGCGCGGTTGGTCCGGGCCTCGCGTCGTTCGGTGTGAGCGGAACGATCGCCACGCCGATGCTGCAGGTCGACGACTCGAACTCGAAGATGATCGCCCAGAACACGGGCTGGGGCACCGCGACGACGGTGAACACCTCCTATCCCGCCGCTTCCGCCGCCGATATCACCGCGGCCGACAAGGCAACAGGTGCGTTCCCGCTGGCTTCAGGCAGCGCCGATTCGGCCGTTGTCCTGTCCTTGCCGCCGGGCGCCTACACGGCGGTCGTATCGGGTGCAAGCGGCGCCACCGGAGCCGCGCTCGTCGAGGTCTACGAAATTCCCAACCCATGATAATGTTGGATCCCTTGGCCGTGCCGGTGGCGAAAGTCACCGAACACGTTCCTCGCTGAGGGATTCTCGTTAGCCCCGCCATTGGTTGTGACGTCCCGGGTGTGCCGCAAGGTGCACCCGGGATTTTTGTCCATTCGCTTGCCGAATGGACAACCCGCCGTAGCGCAAAGCGCGAAGGCGGGTCGAGGCCTCGTCACCTCGCTCCCTGCTGCGAGTTCTCGGGGCGCGCACCGGGAGCATGCTGTCGGGAAAAATGCCCGAGCCTTCGAACCGCGCGGCGCCCGCACCAACTTGCCGAAGCCGAGTTCCCCCCTCCGGTCCATTTACAGGAGCCATTTGGGATTGCCGCCGATGCCGCCGACGACGTGTACGTCGTCGATCACGGCCACAACCGCGTCCGGGCGCGCAGCAATGCGCTCCCGGTTTGTTTTATCTTCCACGCGGGGTGATCCGCGGACCTGGAGGCGACGGCGGGCGCAGGCGCCACGCGCCGTACAGGCAAAATCCGGCTAGAACCCACACAATGAACGTCGGCAACATCCCGAAGTAGAAACCGACGAAGCCGACGAGGATCAGGAGGGCCGCCAGCACGCCAAGGATGGTTTGCATGGTGAAGCCTCCTTCACGGCGCGTGGACTTTCGGCAGCTCCGCCTCGATATCCACTTCGTGGAGATGGTTGCGGCGATCCTTGCGGCGCTCATGGCGCTCCCGGAGCAACTTGTCCAATTTGTCCACCAGCCCATCGAGAACGCTGTAGGCTTCGTCGCCCTCCACTCGGGCCACGAGATCAGGACCGCCGATTTCGATTTGTCCGGTGGCCACGTAATGGTGTTGCCGGCCCCGCGTCTGGTCCTTGTTCAGGCGGATGTTGATCCGGACGATCCACTCGTTGTGCCGAAGCAGGACGGCAAACTTGTCCCGGATAATGTTCTGCATCGCAGGGGTGAGTTCGAGATGCACCCCTTGGAGAATGAGTTTGGCGGCGATGTCGTCCGAATTCGTGTTCATGGCGCTCCAGACAACGGCGACGCGAACAGGTAACACGTGCGGCGACATTGGGGCGGAAGCCCGGCGCGCGATTGGTTCCACCGCGTCCGGTCTGGAATTTTGGGCGGAATCCTGGTCGCCGCTGAACGCCGGCGCCGGTGACCGGTCAGTCAAACGGGCCTGACATCTGCTCTTGGCACGATGGGCGCGAACGATTTCCTCCTGCCGAAGGTTCGGCCGGCCGGGCCTTCGCCACGTCCGCTGATCGCGACTGCCTCCCATTGCCCAGATGTCCAACTATCCCGGCTCCATCCTGATCTTCGTCTATGGCACGCTGAAACGCGGTGGGGTAAACCACCCCCTGCTCGCCGCACAGCGCTATCGCGGTGAGGCCCGCACGGAGCCGGGTTACCGACTGTACGAATTGGATGGATACCCCGGAATGGTCAGGGATCCGGCGGACACGGACGGCGTGACCGGCGAAGTGTGGCTGGTCGACGGTACCGGTCTGGAGGCGCTCGATGCGCTCGAGGGACTTGACGAGGGATGGTACCGGCGCGAACCGATCGGACTATGCGCTCCGTTCGATCGCGAGGAGGTGCAGGGATACGTGTATGCCCGGAGCGTGGCCGGACGGCGAAAGCTCGGACCGACGTGGGGCGTATGACCCGCGTCCGGCCGCGCGGGTCGCCGCCTATCCCGCGGCGGCGGTGGCTTCCCGGATCTCGACCACGACGGCCGTCGTGTTGTCGCGCCCGGAACGGTCAACCGCCTCCTCGACCAGCATTTGAGCGCTGGGGCGGGGGGGGCCTTCGGGAGGCGTGCGGATGAACTCCTCGAGCTGTCGGTCCCAAAGTCCGTCAATCAGTCCGTCGGAGCAGAAGAGGAAACGGTCCCCTGGCCGGTACGCGACCGCCCCGATGTGAGGGTCGACGAACTGGTGTCCGGCGCCGAGCGCCTGCTGGAGGGAGTTGCGCCGCGGATGCGTCCGGGCCTCCCGTTCGTTGATCCGGCCCTGGCGCCGCAACCAGCCGACATGGGTGTGATCGTGCGTGAGCTGGGTCAGCCCGCCGTCGGCCGGCAAATAATAGATCCGGCTGTCGCCAATATGCGCGAAGTAGAGCCAGCCCGGAGTGAACCAACCCAGGCTCAGCGTCGCGCCCATCCCCGCGCATTCCTCGTACGAGTAACCGAGCTTCAGGAGGTCGTAGTGAATCGACAGCACCAGCTCGCCCAGCAGATCGCTGAATCCGGCGGACATCCCGGCCGCCGCCAGGCGGAATGTCCGCGGCATGAGCCGCGTCACGCGATCGACGGTGATCCGGCTGGCGAACTCGCCCGACTTCGCGCCGCCCATGCCGTCGCTGACCGCGAAAACGAAGTCCGCGCCCTGGACCGAGGCCTGGCCGATTTTCCCGAGAAAGCGGACATCGTGGCCGTCGAACGTCAGCGCGAGGAACGCGTCCTCGTTGTTCGGCCGGATTTTCCCGACGTGCGTCATCCCGGACCAATGGATCTCCAGCGGGGGCGGCCCCGGATCGGTTGTTGGGGAGGGGGTGTCGGGGGGCGTCATGCTTCAAGCGACGGTTTGAGGGAGGCGATCACGTTGCCAGCGGCATCGAGCAGGGTGGCGAACTCGAAATCGATCACGCAGAAGCGGCCGTCGGTTGTGCGGTACGTGATGTTGCGCAGCGCCGGATCTTCGTGGCGGACGCCAAATTTCTCGAGTTCGGCGAAGATCTCCTTCTGGCGGTTCTCGTTGAGGTGATCGACCCGCCCGCCGCAGTTGGTGGTCACCAGCTTGAGGGTCTCGGGTTCGGCCTCGAGGACCTGCGGGACAAAGGTGCAGCCCTGCTGCTCCAGATGGCGGAGGACACGTAACTCGTGCTCGAATCGCTCCTTGGCGCGGCGGCCGCGAAACGTCTTGTGCACCCGTCCATCGTAACCGATGCGGACGGTCGCACGCGCAGTGTCTTTCATCTCATTCATCGGCAAAGTTGCCAGCAAGCGGCGATCCAACCGGGGCTTGGGCCGCCGGTCTCCCCACGCTGATCAAGAAATGTCGTTTGTGGAAAGGAATCCTGTCATGAACGAAAGTTCTGGTTGCCTCTGGCATATGAGCTGCTGGTTTCGCCCGGTATTTTTTCTGAGGGAAGCCTCGGAAAACGCTTCACGCACCTCCCGATAACGTCTCAATCAATCCTGCCCAACGAACGACATTATGGCCAAACTCAAATTGGAATACATCTGGCTCGATGGTTACCAGCCTGTGGCTAACCTTCGTTCCAAGACCAAGATCATCGACGGCGATGCCGCCAAACTGACGCTCGCCGACCTCCCGATGTGGGGATTCGACGGCTCCTCGACGCGCCAGGCCGAAGGCAAGAGCTCGGACTGCCTGCTCAAGCCGGTGGCCCTCTACCCGGATAGCGCGCGCAAGGATGGCTTTCTCGTCATGTGCGAGGTGCTGCTGCCGAACGGCCAGCCGCATCCGACCAACACCCGCGCGACGATTCCGGACGATGCGGACGCGTGGTTCGGTTTCGAACAGGAGTACTTCTTCTTCCGTGACGGCAAGCCGCTTGGTTTCCCGGACGACGGTTTCCCCGCCCCGCAGGGTCCGTACTACACCGGCGTCGGCTTCGAGAACGTCGGCTGCACGGCGCGTGAGCTGACCGAGAAGCACATCGACCAGTGCATCGCGGCCGGCATCAACATCGAGGGCATCAACGCCGAGGTGGCGAAGGGCCAGTGGGAGTTCCAGATCTTCGGCAAAGGCTCGCGCAACGCGGCCGACCAGCTCTGGACCGCCCGCTACATCATGATGCGGCTCTGCGAACCGTACGGCGTCGATATCGAGTGGCACTGCAAGCCGATCCGCGGCCAGTACAACGCCCCGTTGGACTGGAACGGTTCCGGTATGCACACGAATTTCTCGACGAAGCACATCCGCGAGGTGGGCGGAAAGGAATACTTCGAAAAGCTCATGGGTGCCTTTGCGAAGAACATGGACGAGCACATCGCCGTGTACGGCCCGGACAATCACCTGCGGCTGACCGGTCTGCACGAGACGCAGTCCCTGGACAAGTTCACCTACGGCCTGTCCGATCGCGGCGCCTCCGTGCGCATGCCGGTCAACTTCATCAACCACGGCTACAAGGGCTACCTCGAGGACCGCCGTCCGAATTCCGCCGCGGACCCGTACCTGGTCGCGGGACGGATTCTCAAGACGATCCAGTCGGTGCCGACGAAATAATCGGACGCTGTCGCTCCTTTCGCGCCGCCCATCCGGGCGGCGCTTTTTTTGGCGGCGCCCGGCCGGGACGCGTGATTGTCGGCCGGCCTGAGTTTGGCTTTGCGCGGGCCGGTCCCTTTTGCGGCAATTCGCGCGTGCCCGACACCACGAGCGGCAATTTCGAAACCTCGTCTCGGCTGAAGATTGACGTGGCCGCCAGCCCTGCGACCGGCCCGATCGCTGCCGCCACCACGGTCTCGTGGGGCGATGCCGTGTGGGAGTGGGCCCAGGCCGTCCTCCTGATCGCGAACCTGGGATGGACGGTTCTCTGTCTGGGTGGCTTCCGCGCGGCGACCATGGTCGTCACAAGCGTGCTCACCGGCGTGCTCCTGCTGACCCATGCCGCCGCGTGGCTGGTCGTCCGCGTTCCTCATCGGGCGGAGGCGGACGGCGGCGGCGGTGATCCGGCGGGCTCATCCCGGCGCGCCTTTCACCCGGCCGGGTATTGGTTCATTCCCTTCCTGGTCTATGCCGCGGCAAACGTCGCGTGGGTGACACCGGTTCGCTGGCTGGGCTGGAGCGACTGGTTTGGATGGGCACAGATGATCGCGGTGTTCTGGGTGATGCTCAACGGGGTCCGTTCGCGTGCGCCGCGGCTCGCGGTGTTTGGCGCGCTCCTGGCGGTCGCGGTCACAGCGGTCGGAATGGGCTGCTACCAGCGGTTCGTCGCGCCGCATTGGCTGATGCTGCATCGGATCCAGGCGGACCAGTACATTGGCCGCGCCAGCGGGTGTTTCGGGATTCCCAACAGCCTGGCGGCGCTTCTGCTCCTGATTCTGCCGGTCACGGGCGCGATTGCCTGCCGGCCGCGGGCAACCGCGGTGCTGCGGGTGTTCTTCGGCTGGCTCACGGTGGTGTTCCTGTTCGGTCTCGGACTGACCATCAGTCGCGGGGCCTGGCTCGGTTTGGCGCTGGCGCTGGCGGCGTGGCCGGTGTTGACCGGGGGGGCGTCATGGCGGCGCCGGCTGGCAATGGCCGGCCTGGTGCTGGCGGGAGTCGGATGTGCCGGTGCGCTGGCGGGAATCGCCTCGCCCCAGATCCGCGGCCGGTTCGCGCAGCTCGTCCGCGACGAGGGGGAACGGAGCCGGCCAATCCTCTGGCGCGCCGGCCTGAACCTGGTGCGCGGCCGGCCGTGGACGGGCACGGGCGGGGGCAGTTTCAACGCGCTGTTCGAGCGGTACCGGCCGGAGGGTTTCCTCAACGAGCCGCTGTGGGCGCATAACGACTATCTGAATACGCTGAGCGACTACGGCGCGATCGGGTTCGTGTTGTTCTTCGGCGCCGCCGCGGTGGTGGCCGGACGCACGGTCGGGCGCGTGCGGACGACGCGTCCGGCGCGCTCTGGTGGCGGCGCAACCACGCCGCCCGGCGGCCGAGGCAGCGGAGCTTTCGAGCACCCGCTGGTCCGGAGTGCCCTCGCGATCGGGCTGCTGGCCTTTGCGCTCCAGCTTTTCGTCGACTTCCACTTCAAGATCGCGGGACTTGCCCTGTCGTTTGCGATCGTTGCCGGGCTCGCGGTGTCGGGCGGCTGGACGGCGCCCGCGCGACCACGGACGGGCGTGGCGAAGCATCTGGACTTCGCGGTCGCGCTGGCCATCGCGGGCGTGGCCGTCGCGTTCAGCGGGTTGCAGGCTCCACGCTTCGCGGGAGAAGGCCACCGCGAGGACGCCCGCGACATCATCGACCACCTGGGGGATCGTGCGCTCGATCCGGCGGAAATGAAGGCGAAGCTCACCGCGGCGCGTGCCGATCTGGATGAAGCGGTGCGATACGCACCGGACAATGCGCAGGCCTGGTCGGATCGGGCGTACGCCGCCGCGCTCTGGTCACGGCTGAATCCGACGCAGACGGTCGAACTGGGCCGGGCGGCTGAGGCCGACGCCAATCGCGCGCTGGCCATTTCTCCCGTGCTTGCCGAGTCATGGATTCGACGTGGCGTCGCGCGCGATATGCAGGGAAACTGGGTCGAGGCAGGGAATGATTTCGTCCACGCCATCTCGTTGAGTCCCAAGAGCGTGCTGCCATGGTTTCATTACGGATATCACCTCTCGCTGCATCCGGCGGAGTTGGAATTGGCGAAGGCCATGGTGGCGTTCTGTTTGCGCCTTGACCCTGCGAATCCCGACGCGCTACGTTTGCGCCAGCAGTTGGCAACAAGCGGCCCACGCCCCTAATCCCTTCTCCATGCATCAACGGCTCACGTTTTGGATGGTTCTTTTTGCGTTCGTTGCGGCCGGCATCGCTCGGGCGCAAGCTCCGGCATCCACGGCGCCATCGGCGGCCCCGGCGAGCATGCCGCCCGGCCAGATCATGGCGAAGGGCGTGACGGGCACGGTGTCGATGGAGTTGAACGGCGTGCGGACGACGCTGCACGATGGAGACGCCGTGAGCCAGTTCGCGACGATCACGACGGAGAAACAGTCCAGCGTGATTCTCCTGTTTTCGAACGGTGCGACAACGCAACTGGGCGAGGACACCTCGCTGAAGATCGAAAAGTTTCTGCAGGATCCGTTCAGCCAGCAGATCAACATCGCCCAGCTCACGACCGAGCCGACGCGCTCCAAGACATCGCTTCGCCTGACGAAGGGCGAACTGGTCGGCAAGGTCGCGCACCTCCGACATGACCAGGGCTCGGAATTCACGATCAACACGCCGGTGGGCGCGGCCGGCATCCGCGGCACGACGTTCCGGATCGTGTTCCGTCCGACGGGAACCGGCCAGGCGTTCGCGTTGTTTTCGCTGAGCACGCTCGAGGGCTCGGTCAATTTCCAGCAACAGGGCGCGGGCGGTGGCGGGCAACCCGGAACAGGCGCTCCTGGCCAGCCCGGTGCCGGGACGCCGGGCGAAGGCGGACCGAACAATGGCGTGGCGGTTTCAGGAGGTCAGGAGGTCGTGGTCACCCTCTCCGTGGATGTGAATCCCCAGACGGGCGTCGCGACGATCACCACGCCGCCGACGATCACGTCGACCCAGCCGATCAGTGCGGATACAACCCAGCAGATTATCCAGGCCGCGCAGGCCATCGCAACGACTGCGGCGACCACCAATTTCACGCCTGCGCCGACGACCTCCGGCGGTCAAACGAGCGGAACGAACGGCACCGGCGATTCCAGTGGGTCGGGCAGCACCAGCAGCACGGGAAGCACCAGCAGTACCGGCAGCACGAGTGACACGGGTAGCACCAGTGGCACGGGAAGTACGGGCAACCCGCCACCACCACCGCCGCCGCCAGCGCCATCGCAGACGAATTCGGCGCCGCAGTTGACGCCGGGCGCCGGGCTGGGCCCGGGCTGAGCGCGGTGATCGCGGCGGCGCGTGAACGTCCGTTCGCCCGCGGCGATTGCGTCGTGGGCCGTTCGGGAATCTGCTTTCGTTCGAATCGGACGCCGCTACGGTGAGCCCCGTGCCCTGGTCCAAGGCAAACGTGGTTTCAGTCCTGCGTTGGTTGCTGCTGCTGTCGATCCCCGCCCTGTGGTGTCTGTTCGATCAATCCGGGGCACTGGGTTCGGCGGAGGAGAAGACCGTGGACTGGCGGTTCCAGTGGCGGGGCGAGGTGAAACCGCCGCTGAAGGTGGTCTATGCCGACATCGATTCGCTCTCGCTCGATGAGATCGGCAATTTCCCGTGGAACCGCGAGTACTTCGCCACCGTGGCCTCCGCCCTGGTGAACGTCGCAAAGGTGAAGGCCGTGGGGTTCGATATCGTCTTTTCGGATACCGGAATCGCCGAATCGGCGGATCTGAGAAAAATCGTGGACGGCAACATCAAGTTCGGCCGGTTCCTCAGCCAGGAGCCGCCGGTCGTCCTCGGCGCCGAGTACTCCGGGTGGCAGTTTCTCGACATCCTGCACCACAAACGCCAGCGGGTGCTGCCGTTGGTCGATCATCCCGTCTCCACCGGACTGGCGATCGACACGCCGGAAGTGCCGGCGTTCGAGACCAGCCCGGATCCGGACAAGCCCGTCTTCTGGACCCCGCCCTTTGTCGGTTTGATTGACACGATCGACAATGGGACGCGCATCGTTCCGGCGTACGTTCCCACGGGGGTCCGTCCATATTTTCACCTGTCGCTCGAACTCGCTCGGCTGTACTGGGGCCTGCCCGTCGGATCGATCAAGGTGGGGCGTGATGCGATTACATTCGCGCGACCGGGCGGCCCGGTGGTGGCGCGCGTCCCGCTTCGGTATCACCAGATGCTCGAGGTGAACTGGTTCACCCGCTGGAACTCGCTTTACACCTCCCACATCGAGTTTTCGACACTGTACAAATATGCGGCCGCGGCAGCTTCGGACGATCCGGCGGAACGGGCAGCGGGACGGAAATTCTTCTCTGATCCCGGATTCAAGGATGCGGTCGTGCTGGTCGGCCCCGTCGATCCGCTGCTGCAGGATCTCGCCCCGACGTCGCTCGATGCGCATTCGGTTCCGCGCGTGGGCGTGCACGGGAATCTGCTGATGACGATTGTCTCGGGCCGTTATCTGCGGCACGTCCCGGGTGCCGTTCGGGACGGTCTCGTGTTCGTGCTGTCGCTCGTGATGGCCGGTTTCGCGGTGATGGGCGGGGCGCGGGCGGTGTTTGCGAAGGTGATGGCGCTGCTCACCGCCGCGTTCTACGTCGTGCTGGCCTTCTACCTCTTCAATCGCAGCCAGTTGATCCTGCCGCTCGTCGCCCCCGTGGGGGCGGCGTTTAGCACGAGTTTTGCCGGCCTGATCTGGCAGGTGGTCGAGGAGCAGAAGGCGAAGGGAAGGATCAAGGGAATGTTCGGAACTTATCTCGCTCCGACCGTGGTCGAGCAGATGATCGAGTCCGGCAAGGACCCGGAGCTGGGCGGCCACGATTCCGAGATCACCGCCTATTTCAGCGACATCCAGAGTTTCTCGTCGTTTTCCGAGGTGCTGCCCTCGTCGAAACTCGGTGAACTGCTGAACGAGTACCTCACCGCCTGCACCGACATCGTGCAGTCGGAAACGGGCACGCTGGACAAGTACATCGGCGACGCCGTGGTGGCGATGTTCGGCGCGCCGGTCGATGCGCCGGACCATGCGTACCGCGCCTGTTTCGCGGCCCAGCGGGTCCAGCACCGGATCGGCGAACTGCGCGAGAAGTGGCGGAGCGAGGGGGACAAGTGGCCGCAGCTTGTGCACCATCTCCGGACCCGGATCGGCCTCAACACCGGCGTCTGCATGATCGGCAACATGGGCAGCCGGACGCGGTTCAACTACACGATGATGGGCGACAACGTGAACCTCGCGGCCCGGATGGAGAGCGGGGCGAAGAGCTGGGGCGTCTACACGATGTGCACCGAATCGACGCGGGTGGCCTGCGAGCAGCACCGGCCCGGCGCGCTCGTGTTCCGCGCCCTCGGCCGGATCGTCGTCAAGGGACGTTCGCAGCCGGTGCCGATTCATGAGATCGTCGGGCTGCGGGAAAACGTCTCCGACCGCACGCGCGAGGGCATTGGGGTCTTTGAACAGGCGCTCGCCCGGTATTATACGCGTGATTGGGATGGCGCCCTGGCGCTGTTCGCCCGGAGCCGCGATCTCGAGGCGAACCAGCCGGACAAGGCCTCCGGAATCGCCGGCAACCCGTCACTCATCTACCTGACGAAGGTGGTCCCCGAAACGCGGGCTGAGACGCTGCCGCCCGATTGGGACGGCCGCTACATCATGCACGAGAAGTGATGGCGTGTTCCCCGCGCCGCGATTTTCGATTTTCAATTTTCGAGTGAGCCGATTCCCACTCCGGCCGTGCTGCGCCATCCGCGAAAGGCGGCGGGCGGGGCCCCTCGACCTGCACGGCGCCGCGGAGTGCAACGAAAACCCGCGGCCGTTGGGCCGCGGGCAATCGAAAATCGAAAATCCAAAATCGAAAATTACTTCAGCAGCATGTCCTTCACGGTCCGGCCGGCCGGGATCATGGGCAGCACGTGTTCGGTGTAGGGAACGATCACGTCGAGGACGAACGGGCCGTCGCAGTCGAGCATCTCCTGGATCGCGCTCTTGAGTTCGCTCTTGAGATGCACGCGACGACCCTTCACGCCGAAACCTTCCGCGATCTTTACGAAATCGGGGTACAGGCCCGCGAGATTGTCGGGGCTGCCGACGTTGGTTTCATCGCCGAGGATCGTGTTGCCGCGGACACTGCCGTAGAATCGATCCTCCCACTGCACGACCATCCCGAGGTGCTGGTTGTTCAGGATCATCGCCTTCGCCGCGATCTTCTCGATCTTCGCCGTGGCGAGTTCCTGGATGTTCATCATGAACGAGCCGTCGCCGTCGATGTCGATCACCTGCTTGTCGGGACAGGCGACCTTCGCGCCCAGCGCCGCGGGGTAGCCGAAACCCATCGCTCCGAGCCCCAGTGAGCTGATGTAGCGACGCGGTTCGTTGAACCGGTAGAATTGTGCGGCCCACATCTGGTGCTGGCCGACGCCCGTCGCGATGATCGCATCGCCCTTGGTGAGTTCGTACAGCGCCGCGACCGCCTCCTGGGGAACGATGTGCTTGCTGGCGTCGTACCGGAAGGGATGCTCCTTCTTCCAGGTCGCGATCTGGTCGTGCCACGCCTTGGTGTCGGGCGCCGTGAACTTTTGCGCGGCGAGCAGATCGTTCAGCCGGCCGAGCGCGTACTTGACGTCGCTGACGATCGCGAAATGGGCGCGCTTGTTCTTGTTGTGTTCGGAGGCGTCGATGTCCACGTGGACGATCGTGGCGTGGCTCGCGAATTTGCTCGTGTCGCCGGTGATCCGGTCGTCGAAACGCGCCCCCAGAACCAAAAGCAGATCGGCTTCGTCCACCGCCCAGTTGCCATAGGCGGCGCCATGCATGCCGAACCACTGCATCGACAGCGGGTGCGTCTCGGGGAAGGCGCCGACGCCCATCAGCGTGGTTGCGACCGGAATATTCGTTTTCTCGGCGAACGCCTTCAGTTCCTGGTGAGCCTCGGCGGAAATGATGCCGCCGCCGGCATAAATCACCGGTCGCTTCGCCGTCGCGATGAGGGAAGCGAGATGCCGCAGCTGGTCATCCGTCGCATGCTGGGTGGCCAAGGCATACGTGCTGCGAAATTCCACCGTCGGCGGAAACACCGGCTGGAATTTTGCCTGCTGGACGTCCTTCGGAATGTCGATGACCACCGGACCCGGCCGGCCGCTGCGCGCGAGATGGAACGCCTCCTTGAAGATCCGCGGGAGTTCGTGCACATCCATCACCAGGTAGGAGTGCTTCACGATCGGCAGCGTCATGCCGTAGAAGTCTGTCTCCTGGAATGCCATCTTGCCGATGTACTTCGAGTACACCTGGCCGGTGATGGCCACCAGCGGGATCGAGTCCATGAACGCGTCCGCGATCGCGGAAACGAGATTGGTGGCGCCCGGGCCGCTCGTCGCCATGCACACGCCGACCTTGCCGGTCGCGCGGGCATAGCCCTCCGCCGCAAACGAACCGCCTTGCTCGTGGCGCGGAAGAATGACCCGGATCTTTTCCGTGCGCGCCAGCGCCTGATGGAGCTCCTGCGACGCTCCGCCCGGATAGGCGAAGATCACGTCCACGCCTTCGCGAATGAGGCTTTCCACGACGCAGTCGGCGCCTTTCATTTCGCGGCCAATTTCAGGCTTCGGCATTGCAGCGGGAGAGGTGGATTCTTTTTTCATGACGGGACGCGTGGGCAGAGGGCGCCTAGCAAAGCGGATCGATTCCGCCTGACGCAAGAAAGGATTCGGTCGCGGGCCGGGGCGGCGCAAAAGGGCCGGCGCCACCCGCGCCGGCCCCGGTATTCAACCATTGGCTCGCAACGAGATTCGCCGGTTCAGTAGGTATATCCGGGCAGCTGCTGGTCCAGGCTGACGAGCGCCGCATCGAACAACAGACGGCGCTGTTCCGGCGAGAGTCCCGGCTGGAGCACGGCGATCTCGTACTCGTGATAGCGGTGCCAGAGTTCCTGTTGCACCAGGGCGACGCTGACCTCCCGGAGCATGAAATCGATCGTCCGGTCGGTCATGAGCGAGGCGAGGGGGCCGGCCGACAGGACGAGGGCCGCCCGCAGCGACTGTTTTTCCTGCACGAGGCGCGCGTAGCGGTCGATCTGCTCGGTGTTGAAGCGGAGCAGTTCATTCAGCGCCTGGTCGAACCGCGGTCGATCGGCCGCCTTCATCCGCCGGTCGGCCACCATTTGGATGCCAATGCCCGCGTCGATCCGGACGAATTCCACGCGCGCGTCGGGAAACTGCCGGCGCAGTTCGTTGAGCCGCGTGTTCAGCGTCTGCCGGAGGTCGGTGGTTTGTCTCAGGTAGGCGGACGTCCGCGCTCCCAGTGCCGTGGTCAGCGTCGGCATCAACGGCTGCGAGGCGTTGGGCAGCCGGATCAGCCCCTTCCGGATTTCCTCGGCCAGCGGTTCGAGCGCCTCGATCCGGTCGGCCTGCCGGTCCGCCAGACTCCGCATCGCGGCCGCGCGCCGGGATTCGAAGAAGCCCCGGTCCTCGCGATAGACGGTTTCGCGGAGCTCCCGCTTGAGGGCGTCCTTTTGCTCCCGATACAGCGAGATCTTGGCCGCGAGGTCCGGCGGCAGGTTGGCGGGCAGCCGAATCCGACTCATCTCGGGGCTGAAATAGAACCAGGGGCCGGGCGACGTCAGCGAGATGTCCGCCGTCGGTTCGCGGCCGGAGTCGTCGAGCTCCATCGAAAGCTCGCGCAGCAGCCGCCGCTGCGCCGGCGAGAGCCCGTTTTGGAAGTACGCGTAGCCCCGCATCGCCTTCGCCTCGTCGAGCGTGGACTCCCACCGGGTGTTGTCGCCCAGGCGCCACTCGCGCCCTTCGTTCCAGTTCGAGGCGGAGGAAAACAGCGACCAGTGGGTGAGGTCGTCCCGGATGTCATACCCGGTCTTTTCGACGGCCGCGACCCGCGGGGTTTGTTCCCGGGCAAACTCCGCCAGCTTCGCTTCGCGCGCGTCCTCGTCGAGACCGGCGACGGCACGGAGGGTGGCCCGGAGCTCCTCGACCAGCGCCAGCCGGGCGGTCCGGTAGTCGTCGAGCATTTTCTGCCGTTTCCGGGACAGGCTTTCCTCGTAAAGGAACGGACTGAGGGGCGAGTAGAACGGCTCGTTCACGTAGTCCGACAGCGCCAGCGGGATGGCCGAGCGAACCAGGCTGGATGATTTGGTCCGGTTTCGAAGGTAAGCCTCGCCGAGGGCCGGCGGTTTCGGCGGAAAAAAGTACCGGCGCGGCTGATACGTGTGGACATCGTAGAAGCCGGGGTAGTATCCGCCCCCGCGGTGGAAGCCATCGTAGTACCCATAGGACGGCCCGGAGTAGTAAGGGCCGGCATACGACGTCACCGTGGTGACCGATGGCTGCGGGGATTCGATGTAGCGCGACGCTGGCGGCGCGCTCGGTGCCGCGGTCGGACCGGCCGTGGTGGCGGCGGTCGAGAGCGGGACTGCGAGCATGAGCAGTCCGAGCAGGGACAGGCGTGGACAATGAGGAGTCATCGTGTTCGGGGTTTGAATTCGATTCGGCAACGTGCCCACCCGCGGGACGCTGGAGGGCCGGCGCGCTTCGCTTTGCTCGTGCCAGTCAGGGTTCGGTTATGTAACCAACATTCTTCCAGTTTCTTGCCGCCCTGGCCACAAATCTGCGCGGCGACTTGGCCGCTTATCATGGTGGCTGGCAACCCCCCTATGAGCCACCCTGGGTTCGCAACGGGCACATCCGCCCGATGCGGCCATCGCGAAAGGTGACTGGACCCGGCGGCTGGCGATGTTCGAAGGGGGCGGTGTTTTCGGTTGGCGTGGCGCCTCCGGCTGCCCACCGTGGTACCATGCTGAAGCTGCTGTTTATCGGCGACATCGTCGGCCGGCCCGGCCGGGAAATCATTGCGGAACGGTTGCCGAGACTGCGGACGGAGCTCGGAATCGATTTCGTGATCGCGAACGCGGAGAACGCCGCGGCGGGCGCCGGAATCACCGGATCGATCGCCAAGTCTCTGCTCGAGAATGGGATCGATGCCATCACGCTGGGGGATCACGTTTGGGACCAGCGGGGATGGGAAAACGAGATCACGCAGATCGACCGGGTCTGCCGGCCGGCCAACCTGCCCAGCCGCTGCCCGGGATGGGATCACCTGATCATCGAGGCGCGAGGGTTCCGCGTCGGCCTGTTCACCGTCCTCGGGCGGAGCTTCATGAACACCAAGGCCGACTGCCCGTTCCTGACGGCGGACCGGATGCTCGAGCAACTTCGCGCGCAGGCGGACGCGCTGATCGTCGAGATCCACGCGGAGGCGACCTCGGAGAAGCAGGCGATGGGATGGTATCTCGACGGCCGGGTGACGGCCGTGCTCGGGACACACACGCATGTGCCCACCGCCGACGCGACCGTCCTGCCGCGCGGCACGGCGTTCATGTGCGACGTGGGCATGACCGGACCGTACGCCAGCGTGTTGGGCCGCGAAGTCCAGCCGATCATCTCGCGCTTTATCGACGGCATGCCGCGCCGGGTCGAGGTGGCGAACGAGGACGTCCGCCTCTCGGGCGCGTTGATTGAAATTAACGTCTCGAGCGCGAACGCGGAACGGATCGAACTCTTGACCGTGAAGCGCTGACCCGGACGGCGGAAGGACGCCGCCGCCTGCGCCGTCTCACCGCGCGAAGAACGGATTGTGCTCCTTTTCCTGCGTGAGCGTCGTCAATGGTCCGTGACCGCAGGCGAGCACCGTGTCGCGGGGCAGCGTCATGAGCTTCTTTTGGTTGTTCCGCAGCTGATCGCGGAAATGCGTCGCGCTTCCGCCCATCGAACTGGCGAAGACGGAGTCGCCCACCACGGCGAGGGGCCAGCTCAGGCCCGTGACGAGATAGCTGGTCATGCCGGGCGAGTGCCCGAACGTGAGTAGCGTCTTGATCGCGATCGTCCCGAGATGGAAGTGCGCGTTTTCCTTGAAAGTTTTCGCCCCGGCGCGTGAGGCGGGCTCCAACTCGCTCGCCCACACCTCCGCGCCGGTTTCCTGCGCCAGGCGGTCGAGGTCAGCGACGTGGTCCTCGTGCGTGTGGGTCAGGAAAATGTACCGCAGCGTGAGGCCTTCGGCGTGGAGGACATCGAGCATGGGCACGGCGGTCGCGCCCGTGTCGAAGGCCGCCGCCACCCGGTCGCGTGGATCCCAGACCAGGTAGCTGTTCACCGTCATGTCCTCATACCGGGTGTTGAACGCGGCGAACCCCCGCGGGAAGACCGGCTGTTCGGGGTACCACCGCTTGTGCGCGAGCGCTTCGAGGGCGTCGGGTGAGAGCCGGAGGTGGCGCGCCACGCGACGCACGACCGCGTCGATCGGCTGGCCCTGTTTCACGGCGGCAAGATCGGCGGGCGAAACCTCGGCGCGCGCGGCGAGTTCCTCGTCGGTGATGCCCAGCCCGCGCTGCGCCTTGTTGATGACGTCGTCATAATTGTCTTCGAGCGGAATACGGGGCATGGAGAGGCGGTGATTCGGGTGGGAGATGGAGGCGGAGGGACCAGTGCAAGCCAACTGACCGACGATGGCAAGTGGCAGGGAGGGAAGAAAACGCCGCGCCAACCGGGCGGCTGCGCGGCGGCGATCCGGTGCCGCGCCCGGCGGGCGGACCGGCGCCGATCGGACGCCGTGATCCGGCGGTCACTTGCTTCTTGTTCTCCCGGTGGAAAGTTTGGTTTGCTGCCCGCATGCTCGCCCAGGGAATCCTGAATCCGAACGTACTGTCGCTGCTCGCGCGTGTCCGCCATACGAATACGCTGGTCATTGCCGATCGCGGTTTTCCGTTCTGGCCGATGATCGAGACGGTCGATCTCTCACTGGTGGACGACGTGCCGACCGTCCTCCAGGTCCTGGAGGCGGTGCGCCGCAATTTCGTCGTGGCCGAGGCCTACATGGCGGAGGAATTCGTCCGGGCGAACCCGCCCGCGACCCGGCGCGCGTTTGCCTCGGCCCTCGACGGCGTGAAGCTGACCCACGAGCCGCATCCGGCGCTGAAGCGGCGGGTGCCGCAGGCCATCGGGTTGATCCGGACGGGGGATACCGTGCAATACGCCAACCTGGTCCTGGTCTCGGGATGACGGGCCGGGGAGGGGCGGGCCGGCGCTCGTGCGCTTTGCCGTTGCCACGGCGGCGCGAGTGACCCTTCACTTCCCCTTCCGTATGACGAGTTCATCCGAATATCTGTCGTCCCTGTTTTCCCTTTCGGGCAAGGTCGCCGTCGTCGTTGGCGGGACTGGCGAGCTTTGCGGCGCCATGGCCGAGGGCCTGGCCGCCGCCGGCGCCGAGGTGGTCCTGGTGGGGCGCAACGAGGAAAAGGCCAAACCCCGCCTGGCGCGCATCACGGCGGCGGGCGGCAAGGGGTATTTCGCCTCCGCCGAGGCCAGCGACAAGGCGTCGGTCCAGCAACTCCTCCAGACGGTCCTGGTCCGGTCCGGTCGGGTCGACGTCGTGGTCAACGGCGCCGGGGTCAACTCGGCGACGCCCTTCCTCGATATCGCGGAGGACGAGTTCGAGCGCATCGTGACGATCAACCTCAAGGGCGTCTTCCTGGGCTGCCAGGTGTTCGGCAAGTATCTGGTCGACCGGAATCAAGGCGGTTCGATCATCAACCTCGGCTCGATGTCCGGACTGATCCCGCTCTCACGGGTGTTCACGTATTCCGCGACCAAGGCCGCCGTGCACAACCTGTCGAAGAACCTTGCCCGCGAATGGGCGCCCAAGCGGGTGCGCGTCAATACGCTGGTGCCGGGGTTCTTCCCCGCGGAGCAGAACCGAAAGGTCCTCACCCCCGATCGCGTCGCATCGATCATGGCCCACACCCCCATGAAGCGTTTTGGCGAGGCGGCTGAACTGGTCGGGGCCACGTTGCTGCTGGCAAGCGACACCGCCGGGGCCTTTATTACCGGATCGGAGATCGTTGTAGATGGTGGTTATCACGCCATGACGATATGATTGTAGTATTTTTAATTTACGGATTTATATTCTTGCTATAAATCCGTAGCGCGGGGTAGGGTGCTGGTCCTATGCCTACCCTAGTATCGAACAAGTTGAAGGAATTGGAGGCTGCTCGCGCGAAACTCGCGACCCTGGAGCAAGCTGTCCGCACGGAGCTGAGCAAGGAATTGCGCAGCCTTCCCGCCAAGTATGGCTTTGCGTCGGCCGACGAATTCGCCGACGCCGTCCGGCTCGCCACCGGCGGCCGAAGCGCCCGCGGCCGGGGTCGCCCGGCTGGAAAACCGGGCGCGCCCGGCAAAAAGCGGCGTCATCGTTCCGTCATCACTGACGACACGCGGGCGCAGGTGAAAAAGCTGGTCGAGGCGGGCAAGACCGGGGCGGAAATCGCCAAGCAGGTCGGCATCTCGCTGCCGAGCGTGCAGAACATCAAAAAGGCCCTCGGGCTGGTCAAAAAGCGGTAACGGACAGTTCCGACCCACCTTTCCAGGGCCCTGCGCGCGGCGCAGGGCCTTTTTTATTTCCGCGGCGGCACGGGCGGCCATACCGTGGCGCCATGTCCGCCGCCTATGTGCAGGCCAATACCAACGGCCGGTTGCACCCCGCCGACCAGCCGTCCGTTTCACCGCTCGACCGGGGTTTTCTGTACGGCGACGCCGTGTACGAGGTGTGGCGGACCCATGATCACGTGGTGTTCGCCTGGGACGAACACTGGGCGCGCCTCGAGGTATCCGCGCGCGCGTTACACCTCGACCTGCCCGGGAAGGCCGACGCGATGCTGGCGGAAATCCGGCGGACCGTGGCGGCGTTTCGCGCGGCCACGAGATACGCCGGCGAGGTATATATAAGGTTACAGATTTCCCGCGGAGCCGGGTCGATCGGCCTCGATGTCGCGCTGGCGGACCGTCCCGAATTCGTGGTGCTGGTGCAGCCGTGCCCGGCCCACGACCCCGCAAAACTCCGGACGGGGCTGCGGCTGTCGATCGCGACGGAATTGCGGCGAAACCCGTTCGAGAGCCTGAGCCCCGCGTGGAAGACGGGAAATTACCTGAACAACATCCTCGGCTTGCGGGAGGCGCGGGCCCGCGGGGCGGACGAGGTCGTCATGCTGAACCTTCGCGGCGAGATTGCCGAGGCCTCCACGTCCAACATCGCGTTTGTCCGTGACGACGCGGTTCTCACGCCTCCACTCGGGGCCGGCATTCTGGGCGGAATCACGCGCCGGCTGTTGCTGGAACAGGTCGCGCCGGCGGCGGGTGTCCCGGTCCGGGAAACGACCGTCACCCCGGCCGGGTTGGACGCGATGACCGAATGTTTCCTGCTCTCGTCGACGAAGGACATCACGCCCGTCGCCGCCATCGACGCCCATCGGTTCAACGTTGGACCGGAGGCCGTCACCTCGCGGATCAGCGACGAATTTACGCGGTATGCGCGGGCGTATGCCGCGGCCCATCCCGCGCTGCGGGTTTGACCGGCCATCGGCCGGGCGCGCCACTCCGCCCTGATTCGGCGCCGGTCGCCCGGATCCGAACGCGCGAGCCAAGATTCGCGTCGATTTGCCGGCGCTCGGCGGCATCATGCCGCCGACCACATGCGCTTCCTCGGCATCGACTACGGCACGCGGAGAATCGGGCTCAGCTCTGGCGATCAACTGGGTGTCGCCACCCCGCTGCCGGCGATTACCGATGCCGATGCGGCGAAGCGTTGGGCGGCGCTCGTCGCGATCATCCGCCAGCGGCGGATCGACGAACTGGTGCTGGGGTATCCGCTCAACATGGATGACAGCGCCGGGCCCAAGGCGAAGGAAGCCGAGGCCGTGGCCGCGCGACTGCATGCGGAGCTCGGGCTGCCCGTGCATCTGGTGGACGAGCGGCTGACCAGCTACGAGGCCGAGGCCACGATCGCCAAGTCCAGACGCCGCGACGTGCGCGCCAGCGGGATCATCGATTCGCGGGCGGCGACCCTCATCCTGCAGGACTTCCTCGACCAGCGGTTTCCGCCGCCGGTGCTCGACCCGGAGCTGGAATAACCGGCGCGGCGTTCGAACGCTTGCCGCCGCCTCCGGGAACCTCATCCTGATCCGTGCATGTCTGCGGTCACGCCGATCGGTGCCTCACGCTGGAAATGTGTCTGTGCCTATGCGGGAACGTCGTTTGACGGCTGGCAAAGCCAGGCGGGTGGCACGGCAATTCAGGATGTGATCGAGCGGCGGCTCGCGGAGATGTTTGGGACGCTCGTTCGGATCCACGGCAGCGGGCGGACCGACGCGGGGGTGCACGCCCGCGGGCAGGTCTTTCATTTTGACGCCGCCTGGAAACATGGAGCGGACAAGCTCCTGCTGGCGCTCCGGGCCGGGTTGCCCCCGTCGATCCAGATCAAATCGGTCCGGCGGGCGCCGGCGACGTTTCATTCCCGGTTTTCCGTTCGCGCCAAACGGTACGTTTATCGGATTCATCTCGGTGACGCCGATCCGTTCACCCGTCCGTATGCCTGGCCCGTGTTCAAGCCGCTCGACGTCGAAGCCATGCGTCGGGCGGCCGGCGTGCTCCGCGGGCGCCACGATTTTCGCGCGTTCACGGCCTTGAACGGACCCGAGCGCGAGGACACGACACGCGAGCTGCGGCGGCTTGACGTGACGCGGCGCGGGCGGACGGTCGCCGTCGTCGCGGAGGCCGACGGGTTCCTCTACAAGATGGTCCGGAGTCTCGTTGGCGTGCTGGTGGCCGTCGGGGAGGGGAGGCTCACGACGGAGGAGGTGCAACAGCTCCTCGCGGGGCGGAAGCGCACGCCGGCCATTCACACGGCTCCGCCACAGGGGCTGTTTCTCGAGCGCGTGTTTTATCGATGAAGACGCCGGCGGCCACCGCGCGAGTGCACCGGACCGCCGTCCGCCTGCTGCACGACCTGGGGGACGTCGTGTTTCCGCCGCTCTGCGTTCATTGCCAGACGCTCGTGGAGTACTCGTCCGGGCCGGCACTGCGGCATCTCTGCGCGAAATGTGCGTCGCAGCTCGAACTCGTCGGGCCGCCGCATTGCACCACCTGCGGGCACCCGTTCTACGGCGAAGTTGCAGGCGAGCGGCTCTGTCCGCACTGCGTCGGCCTCGATCCCGCGTTCGACGAAGGGCGGACGACCGTCCTGTTCAAGGGCCCGGCCCGATCGCTGGTCATCGAGTTGAAATACCACCGCGGGCTGCACGTGCTCCACGACATCGAGGCGCTCTTTCGCCGCAACGAGCACATCACCGGGTTTGTCCACGATGCGACGCTCGTCCCGGTGCCGCTTCATTCGCGCAAGGCCCGGGAACGGGGTTACAACCAGGCCGAGCTGCTGGCGGAAGCCCTGGCCCGGGCGGCAGATGGGACGGCCCGCGTCGAGGGACTCCTGCGCCGCGTGGTTGACACCGAAACGCAAACCGCGTTCGACCGGCGCACGCGCATCCGCAACCTGAAAAATGCCTTTGCACTCGCTCCGCGGGCCAACCTTAATCCCGCCTCACGCTATATCCTGGTCGATGACGTTTTCACCACCGGTTCCACGCTCAACAGTTGCGCCCGTGTCCTGCGGCGCGCAGGGGCGCTGAAGCTCGGCGTCGTCACGTTCGGCCACGGTTGATTTCGCCCAATGCATTTCGACAAACCGACCTACACGGTTCGCAAGGCTCGCAAGAAGGATATTCCCAAGGGCCTGTACACGAAGGATCCGGTTTCCGGCGAAATCCTTTTCAACAAGGAAATCGAGGACAACCAGATGGTGGTGCCGAAGAGCGGACATCATTTCCCGATCGGCGCGCGGGCGCGGATCGCGAAGCTGTTCGATCCCGAGACATTCGTCGAGGCGGACACCGACGTGAAGTCGAGCGACCCGCTCAAATTCGTTGATTCGCAACCGTATCCGGACCGGATCAAGCGTTACGAACGGGAGAGCGGATTGCCGGAGGCGGTGATCAGCGGCACGGGGAAGATTCACGGCATCGAGGTATCCGTCGCGGTGATGGACTTCCGGTTTTGTGGCGGCGCCATGGGGGCGGCGGCGGGTGAGAAAATCACCCGGGCCGTCGAGACCGCGATTCGCAAGCGGATCCCCTGCGTGATCTTCAGCGCATCGGGCGGGGCGCGCATGCAGGAGGGCATCTACTCCCTGATGCAGATGGCCAAGACGAGCGCCGCGTTGGGCCGGCTGAGTCGCGCCGGGTTGCCGTTCATCTCCGTGTTGACCCACCCGACCATGGGCGGCGTCACCGCCAGCTTTGCCACGCTGGGGGATGTGATTCTCGCCGAACCGGGCGCGCTGGTTGGTTTTGCCGGCGCGCGCGTGATCAAGGACACCACGAAGCAGACCCTGCCCGCCGGATTCCAGACGGCGGAGTTCCTGCTGAAGCGGGGACTGATCGACCAGATCGTCAGCCGGCTGGATCTGCGCGACCGGCTGCGGGATCTGCTGGCCGCTTTTCACCTGAAGCGCAAACCGGCGACGGGCGCCGGGGCGGGCGCAGCGGGTCGGGGCTGACGCGGATGCATCCGCGGGGCCGGGGCCCGCCGGATGCCGCGAACGCGGGAGAGGCGTCGCCATGTTGAAATCGGAGCCGCTCGAAATTTCGGCGACCATCGATTTTCTTTTCGCGCAGAAGCCGGTCGGCGCGAAATTTGGAGTGGATCGGATGCGGACGCTGTCCGCCGCATTGGGCAATCCCGAGCGCCGCGTGCCGTGCGTCCATGTTGCGGGCACCAACGGCAAGGGATCGGTTTCCGCCATGCTCGAGGCGATCCTGCGCGGAGCCGGCTGGCGCACCGGATTGTACACCTCGCCGCACCTGGTGGAGGTGGGAGAACGCGTCCAGGTCGATCGCCATCCTCTGACGCGGGAACAGGTCGCGGCTTACGTGGGCGAGTTGCGCCCCGCCGCCGACCGCCTTGCGGCGGCGGATCCCGATTTTCGCCCGAGCTTTTTCGAATACATGACGGCGATGGCCTTCCTGGAGTTCGGACGCCGGCGATGCGACATCGCCGTTTACGAGGTCGGACTCGGCGGGCGCCTCGACGCGACGAACATTGTTTCGCCCGAGGTCTCGGTGATCACGTCGATCGGCCTGGATCACTGCGAATACCTCGGCAGCGACTTGGGGCAGATCGCGGCGGAAAAGGCCGGCATCATCAAGCCAGGTGTCCCGGTGGTGGTCGGGCGGATGCCCGCCGAGGCGGAGGAGGTCATTCGTGGTGCGGCTGGTGCGGCGGGCGCCCCCGTGCATTCGGTGCGCGAGGAGTTTCGGCCCGGGACGTTGCCGGTCACGAGCCTCGGCGGCGAGTACCAGCGCTGGAATGCGGCGACCGCGACGCTCGTGGCCCGCACGCTCGATGCGCGGTGGCGGTTGTCGCCGGAGATCATTCGTGAGGGACTGCGGCACGTCCAATGGTCGGGGCGCTGGGAAACCATCCCTTGCGGAGGGCGGACGCTCATCCTGGATGCCTCGCACAATCCCGAGGGGGCCGAGGCGCTGGACGAAAACCTGACGCGACTGCGTGCCGAAACGGGCGTGCGTCCGATCGTGGTCACCGGTGTTCTCGGGGCGGATCGCGCGCGGGCGCTGCTCGCGACGATTTCCCGCCACGCGCGCGAGATCCATCTCGTGGTTCCAAACCAGGAACGTGCCTGTGGCTACGAGCAGTTGGAACAGCTCGTCCCGGACTCCTTTTCCGGTCCGGTGATTCGCGATACGGTGGAGCACCTCTTTCCCGGCGGCGGAGCCTGCCAGGCCGGCGCCCCGGACGACATCGTCGTCGTGACTGGATCTATCTACCTGTTGGGCGAGATCCTGGGACGAGTCCGCCCGTAAACGGGTCTCGAACTGCTTTCAGCCGGTCGGGGGCGCGAGAACCGCTCCAGACTTTGGCCACTGTCGCGCTAAGATCCTAAAAATCAGCGCTTGCCTTAATGTCTAGTAACGTAATGTAGATTCCCGCGATCAGAAATGAAACTCTCAAAGAAAGGTGAGTACGCGCTGCGATCCCTCATCAACCTTGGCATTGCCGCGGAGGTGGGCCGGCGTCTCGTGCGCGTGTCCGAACTCGCCGCGCAGGAGCAGCTCCCGGTCAAGTTTCTCGAGCAGATCCTGCAGAAATTGAAGGAGGAGGGGTTCATCACGAGTGAACGCGGCAAATTCGGTGGTTACCGGCTGGCCCGGCCCTTGCGGGAGATTCGGATCGGCGACGTGGTGCGGTTGATCGACGGCCCCCTCGCGCCGATCGGGTGCGTGAGCCAGACCGCCTATGAGAAATGCTCGTGCCCCGACGAGGCGCACTGCGGGCTTCGCATGTTGATGCTCGATGTCCGCAACGCCATCGCCGGTATCCTCGATCGTTATACGCTCGCCGATGTGGTCGAGGTCACGTTGCGAAAACTCCGGCGGGACGGGGTGCCGCTGCCCTTTGCGTCCACCGCCGTGGCATCCGGTTCTGTGCGCGGTGGCGCCTCGAGGAGCCGCACCGGTGTGCGGAGGAGCTTCGACGAAACGGAAGGCGTCCTGCACCAGTTGCTGGGCGATTACATCATTTGAACGCGGTCCGACCATTGGTTCTCACCCTCGGCCTCGCGCTCCTGCTCGGCGCGTGTTCGAAGCGGCCGGGGCGCTCGTTGCTCAACGTGTCCTACGACCCCACGCGGGAATTCTTCGCCGAATACAACGCCGCGTTTGTGCGGCACTGGGAGCAGAAGACCGGCGAACGGATCACGGTCCTCCAATCGCATGGCGGCTCGGGAAAACAGGCGCGCGCGGTGATCGACGGCCAGCCGGCCGATGTCGTGACGCTGGCCCTGGCGGGGGACATCGACGCGATCGCGACCGTCGGGCACCTGCTCCCGGCCACGTGGCAGAAGCGCCTGCCGCACAATTCGGCGCCCTACACCAGCACGATTGTTTTCCTCGTGCGGAAGGGGAATCCCAAGGGAATCCACGATTGGGACGACCTGGTGAAGCCGGGGGTGCAGGTGATCACGCCGAACCCCCAGACCTCCGGCGGGGCGCGCTGGAACTATCTGGCGGCGTGGGGATACGCGCTGAAGCGGTACGGCACGGAGGAACGGGCGCGGGAGTTCGTGACGAAGCTGTTCCGCAACGTGCCCGTCCTCGACAGCGGGGCCCGCGGCGCGACCACCACGTTCGTCCAACGCGGCATCGGCGACGTTGCGATCTCGTGGGAAAACGAGGCGCTGCTGGCGCGGAAGGAATTCGGGGCCGATCATTTCGAGATCGTCGTGCCGTCGCTCAGCATTCTGGCCGAACCGGCCGTCGCCTGGATCGACACCAACGTCCGCCGCAACGGAACCGAGGCGGTCGCGCAGGATTACCTGAACCACCTGTACTCGGACGAAGGGCAGGAAATCGCGGCGCGAAATTTCTACCGCCCCACCATGCCGGCGGCCGCCCGGAAATTCGCGGGCGATTTCCCGCGGGTCGACCTCTTCACGGTCGACGATGTCTTTGGCGGCTGGGCCAGCGCCCAGCGGGTCCACTTCGCCTCCGGCGGGGTGTTTGACCAGATCTACACCGGACGATGAGGGCCTGCCGTCCAGCTTTGGGGGGGAGGGTGCCGTGACCGCCCGTTACCGTCGCTTCGTTCTGCCGGGGTTCGGCCTGTCGCTCGGCCTGACGCTCACGTACCTGAGCCTCATCGTCCTGTTGCCGCTCGCGGCCACGTTCGTCCAGACCGCCGGCATGACGTGGCACGATTTCTGGGTGGCGGTGTCGTCGCCGCGTGTCGTCGCGGCGTATCGGCTGAGCTTCGGGGCGTCCTTCATCGCCGGTTTGTTGAACGCGGTCTTCGGCACCGTCCTGGCCTGGGTGCTCGTTCGGTATTCGTTTCCCGGGCGGCGGCTCATCGACGCGCTGGTCGACCTGCCGTTTGCGCTGCCGACGGCCGTGGCGGGCATTGCATTGACCGCCCTCTACTCGCGGACCGGTTGGGTGGGGCGCTGGTTCGAGCCGTACGGCGTCCGGATCGCCTTCACCGAGGTGGGTGTGCTGGTCGCGCTCACGTTCATCAGTCTTCCCTTCATGGTCCGGACGGTGCAGCCCGTGTTGAGTGAGCTCGAGCCGGAGATCGAGGAGGCCTCCGCCACGCTCGGGGCGAACCGGTGGCAGACGATTGTCCGGGTTATCCTGCCGGAGTTGATTCCGGCGATGCTCACCGGGTTCGCGCTGGCGTTTGCCCGGGCGCTCGGGGAGTACGGCTCGGTCGTATTCATCTCCGGCAACATGCCGATGAAGACGGAGATCGTCCCGCTGCTCATCATCACGAAACTGGAGCAGTACGATTACCGTGGTGCGATGGCGATCGCGACCGTGATGCTCGTCGCGTCGTTCGGGCTGTTGCTGCTCATCAACCTGCTCCAGCGCTGGAGCCGGCGTTTTCAGGTCTGAGGTCCTCGCCATGCACTCCGAACCCGCCCTCCTGACCGGCCGCGAAATCGCGCATGCGGCGCCGCGCGCGACGCACGACCCGGCCTGGTTGCGCTGGCTGCTTACGGGGCTCGCGCTGGGCTTTGTCCTGTGTTTTCTCGTGCTCCCGCTCGCCGCCGTCTTCACGGAGGCGCTGCGTCGCGGCCTGGGCGCATACGTCGCGTCGATCACCGACGCCGATGCCTGGTCCGCGATCCGGCTGACCCTGCTCGTGGCGGCGATCGCGGTGCCGGCGAACCTCGTCTTCGGCGTCGCGGCCGCGTGGGCGATCACGAAATTCCCGTTCCGGGGCAAGAGCGTCCTGCTCACGCTCATCGACCTGCCGTTCGCGGTTTCTCCGGTGATCGCGGGGCTGATCTATGTCCTGGTCTACGGGCTGCACGGCTGGTTCGGTCCGTGGCTCGATGCGCACAACCTGCGGGTGATCTTCGCCGTGCCCGGCATCGTTCTGACCACCACCTTCATCACTTTTCCCTTCGTCGCGCGGGAGCTGATTCCGCTGATGCAGGCGCAGGGGCCGGACGAGGAGTACGCGGCCATCACGCTGGGCGCCAACGCCTGGCGGACCTTCTGGCGCGTCACGTTGCCGAACATCAAGTGGGGCCTGCTGTACGGCGTCATCCTGTGCAACGCGCGTGCGATGGGCGAATTCGGCGCGGTGTCCGTGGTCAGCGGGCACATCCGCGGCCAGACGAACACCCTGCCGCTGCACGTCGAGATCCTGTACAACGAATACAACTTTGTCGCGGCGTTTGCCGTGGCGTCGCTCCTGGCGCTGCTGGCGCTCGCCACCCTTGTCCTCAAGTCGGCCGTCGAATGGCGGCACGCCCGCGCCGGCCACTGAGATCCCGTCATGAGCATTCAGGCGACGAAAATCCGCAAGACCTTCGGCCAGACCACGGTGCTGGACAGCGTCGATCTCAACGTGCCGCGGGGCAAGCTGGTCGCGCTCCTCGGTCCGTCGGGTTCGGGCAAGACGACGCTCCTTCGGATCATCGCCGGCCTCGACCGCGCCGATCCCGGCAGCGGACAAATCCTGTTCCACGGCGAGGACGTGACGAACGTTCCGGCCGGCCGGCGCCGCGTGGGGTTCGTCTTTCAGCAGTATGCGCTGTTCCGCCACATGACGGTGTTCGAAAACATCGCGTTCGGGCTGAACGTGCGGCGGCGGCGCGATCGGCCGGCGGCGGACGAGATTCGGCAGCGGGTGCAGCGGCTCCTGAAACTCGTGCAGCTCGACGGGCTGAACGACCGGTATCCCGCGCAGCTCTCGGGCGGCCAGCGGCAACGCGTGGCGCTGGCGCGCGCCCTGGCCGTCGAGCCCCGGGTCCTGCTCCTGGACGAGCCGTTCGGCGCGCTCGATGCCAAGGTGCGGAAGGACCTGCGCCGCTGGCTCCGGCAGTTCCACGACGAGGTGCATCTCACGACGGTGTTCGTCACCCACGACCAGGAGGAGGCGCTGGAGATTGCCGACGAGGTCGTGATCATGAACCAGGCGCGGGTGGAACAGGTCGGCACCCCGCAGGAGGTGTACGATCGGCCGGCCTCGCCGTTCGTGTACCGTTTCCTGGGCAACGTGAACGTGCTCCGCGTCCAGGCGCTCGCGGAGGGGGGACTGCCGCCCCATGCGGCGGCGGAACAGGATGGGCTCCTGTATGTGCGTCCGCATGACATCGAGGTGCTGCCGCACGAGCCGGGTGCCGCCGGCATCACCGCGGTCGTCCGTTACGTCCATGCCGCCGGACCGCAGGCCCGGCTGACCCTGGACCAGGTGCGCAGCCGCGAGTCCGTCGAGGTCGAGATTTCCCGGGCGGAACTACAGTCCCTTGGCCTCAAGATCGGGGACCTCGCGTGCCTTCGCCTCCGCGCCGCCCACTCCTTTAGTGAGGACTATGCCATATGACTTGAAACTGGGTTCAGGGTTTGCCGTTTTGGCTCTTGAGTTTGTCGCTCGAAGCCGCGTCAACCAGCCCCGGCCCGATCACCCCAACCGCTAAACCGAAATCCCGCGCGCCCGTCGCGCCAACCATCATGGCCAAGATATACAACGACATCACAGAAACCATCGGAAACACCCCGTTGGTGCGGTTGAACCGCACGGCGGCGGCGCACAACGCCCAGGCTGAGATCCTGCTGAAGCTCGAGTTCTTCAACCCGCTTTCCAGCGTCAAGGACCGCATCGGCTTCGCGATGATCGACGACGCCCTCAAGACCGGGAAGATCAACAGCAAGACGGTCCTGATCGAGCCGACGAGCGGCAACACGGGAATCGCCCTCGCGTTCGTGGCGGCGGCCAAGGGGCTGCGATTGATCCTGACGATGCCCGAAACGATGACGATGGAACGGCGCAAGATCCTGAAGATTCTCGGCGCGCGTCTCGTCCTCACGGAAGGGGCCAAGGGAATGAAGGGTGCGATTGCCAAGGCCGAGGAACTCCAGGCCAAGATCCCGAACAGCGTCATTCTCCAGCAGTTCTCGAATCCCGCGAACCCGGCCGTCCACCGGTCCACGACCGCGGAGGAAATCTGGCGCGACACCGAGGGCAAGGTCGACATCGTGGTCTCGGGCGTCGGCACCGGCGGAACGATCACCGGGGTCGGCGAGGTGCTGAAATCGCGGAAGCCGTCGGTCCGGATCGTCGCCGTCGAACCCGATGGCTCTCCCATCCTTTCCGGCGGACAGCCGGGACCGCACAAACTGCAGGGCCTCGGCGCCGGCTTCGTGCCCGCCGTGCTGAACACCAAGATCTACGACGAGGTGATCCGGGTGAAGGAGGCCGACTCCGGCCCCGTGAGCAAGCAGGTCAACCAGCTCGACGGCATTCCGGTCGGAATCTCGTCGGGCGCGGCGGTCTGGGCCGCGTTGCAGCTCGCAAAGCGCCCCGAGAACAAGGGCAAGCAGATCGTTGCGGTCATCCCGTCGAGCAGCGAGCGCTACCTCTCGTCGTGGCTGTTTGCCGACGTCGGGGTGGAGAGCGACTCGATCGACGACCTCCTCCCCCCCGCCGGCGCCTGAGCGCAGACGCCACCGTCACTTCCGCGCCGGTCCGCCTGGGCCGGCGCTTTTTTTGCCGCCGCGAGGCAAATTGACCCAGGAATCCCGGGAACCAGCCCCGGCGCCGCGGGACGGTAGCGGGCATGGAATGGGACGAAGATATCGCCTCCCAGCTCATGGCCGCCATTGCCGCTCTTCCGCCGGAAGAACAGTTGGACGCCGTTCACGCCGTCCTGAGCAATCTGATCAAACCCATGCCGCTCGATGCCTTGCACGAGATGCGGGAGGAGATTGCAGTGCGGTTCGAGGGTGAGGACCTCGAGGTTGTCCGCACCACGATCGACATGATCAACGGCCAGATTGCGCTGCGGGAAATTGCCGGACGGGCGGGTTGGCGCTGACCGCCTGGCTCACGATGCGCCGGTGCCGGTCGGTCGACGACGGTGCCGGTCGCCGACGTTCGCCGGATGCCGTCGCTCGAGCGCCTGGTACCAGTGGTAAAAGGCGACGGTGAAGGCGATCATGCTCATGATGATGATCGCCATCTGCATCGCCACGCCGGCAAGAAGCTGGTCGTCCGCGGGGGTGAACTTCGGGAACAGGCGCGGCGCCGTCGCGTAGGTCGGATAGATGATATCGTTGGAAAACGTGATGTACGCGTGAATCGGCATCATCCCGATCACGACGGCGAGCAGGTAGAGCATCTGGGTGGCGTACCCCCGCGGTGGCAGGATTCGCGACCGGCTGTAAAGCGGCCACCAATACAGCGCCGCCGCGCCAAAGAACATCACGTGCTCCACGATGTGGATGAGCTCGTTGTCGAGCGCCGCATTGAACAGCCAGGGCGCGTGCCAGAGCCCGAAGACGATCAGAAACACCAGCGCGCAGACGACCGGACGGGTGAAGAAGCGCGCGAGGCCGTTCACCGCCGGATGGGCGAGGACCGGGTCGGTCATCCAGTAGGGCAGGCCGAGGAGAAACAGGATCGCGGCGGGATAGATGACCAGCAGGTGCTGGAACATGTGCACACTGAGGAGGTAGGCCTCCGCGATCTGGTTCAGCGGCGTTCCGACGGCCACGTAGAGAATGAGCAGCGAGGCGTAGAACTTCACCGCGGCGGCGGTGGGGAACGGCACGGGGCCGACGTTGGCGCGTTGCGCCAGGCGTTGCCGGCACGGACCGGCGAGCACCGCCCACAGGACGCCGACGAAAGCGATTCCCGCCACCAGGATCGGTTCGTTGAGCCAGTTGTGCCAGTCGATCATGGAAGGCAAAGGCACCGGAGGGCGGGGCTCCCGGAACGTCGAGCCGGAAATCCGGCGGCGCCGGGCACCGTCGCGGCAGGCGGTGAGCGGTGGTGGTGGCGCGGCATGGAAAAAAAGAACGGCGGCCCGAGGGCCGCCGCCGGTCGTGGGAGAACCGGAAGAATCACATGGTCAGCGGACGGCTCGCGGTGGCGGAGAACAACGTGAGCAGCGCCCACATGGTGCCGCCGGCGAGGGTCAGGCCGATGAAGAACAGGATCGTGCAGAACGGCTTGTCCCACCGCAGGTGCATGAAAAAGAAGATCACGAAGAGAAACTTCACCGCCGAGAAGAACACCAGCGCCGAGAACAGCAGCGAGCGGGCGAACGGCAGGTAGACGCAGACGATCTCGATGCCGGTGATTACCGCGAGGAGCATCGCGATCTGGACGTAAATCTGGAACTTGCTGACCTCGTGACCGTGGCTGTCGTAGGCCGACATGCCGGTGGTGGGGGCGTCGCTCATGATAGGGCAGGATGGAAGGGGAGGATGATTTCCGGGGACGGTTAGATGTACTCCAGCAGGTAGACGGCCGTGAAGATGACGATCCAGACGATGTCGACGAAGTGCCAGTACAGGCCCATCGATTCCACATCGATCGCGTTCATCTCATCGAACTGCACGGCGCCACGCGGACGGGCGAACCACACGAGACCGCCGTAGGCGAGCAGTGCGATCACGATGAAGAGGAAGTCGCTGGCGATGAAGTGCCCGAAGCCGGCGGCGAACGTCGCGGCGTCGCGCAGGGCGAATACCAGGCTCAGCACGACCTTCAGCGTCGCGAGCAGCGCGACGATCAGGGTGCCCGCGTGGAGGAGTTGGTGCGACAGCCACGACTTCTGCCAGGGATTGCCGGCGGCGGGCTTGAAGGAGCGGACGTACATCAGGCTCAGCCAGAGCACGCCGATCGCCACGTGACAGCCGTGCGTGCCGGTCAGCGTGAAGAACGTCGTCCCCAGCAGGCTGTTCGAGATCGTCATGTGCTTCACCTCGACGAACTCGGTGAACTCGAACACCTGGCAGCCGAGGAAGATCATCCCGAAGAAGATCGTTGTCAGCAGCGACCAGCGGCAGCTCTTGACGTTGCCCTTTTGGATCGCGGTGACGGCCAGGGCCATCATCAGCGACGACATCAGCAGGATGAAGGTCGAGAACGACGTCAGTTCCGGACTGAAGATCTGCTTGGGATCGAGTCCGCCGGCCGGAGGATGCAGCCGATACACCAGATGGGTCGAGATAAGGGCGCCGAAGAACATGCAGTCCGACGCCAGGAAGGCCCACATGAGGAGCTTCTTGTTCGGAATGCCCGTCGACGTGCTCGGGTCATGGTGGTGATCGATCGTGAGGGTGGCCGCTTGGCTGCTCATGCGTGGAAGGGTACGGGGAGGTTGCGAGAGGGCGGGGGGAGGCGGCTCAGTGGTGGTCCGCGGCGATTTCCTCTTCGGCCGGCTCGCCGTTTTCGTCGAGGTGGAGGTGGTAGCCTTCGTTGCCCTCCAGGGCCCAGAAATAGATGCCGAGGAACATCACGACGGCGCCGGAGAGCACCACCGTGAGGCGGGTGGCCGTGGTGGCGTTGTCCGGCCCGAGCGCGCTGACGCCGATCGCCCCGATCAGGATTCCGACGCTCGTCACGAACGGCCAGATCGACGCGAACGGCATGTGGATGCCGCCGTGGGCCGCCTCGGCCTTGGCGTGCTCGGCGCGCTCCTGCGCGAGTTCCTCCGGGTTGTTCTTCTCGTACCACCAGGCGTCACGGGCATGCACGGTGGGAATGACGCGGTAGTTGTATTCCGGCGGCGGATTCGGGAGCGACCATTCGAGCGTGCGCGCATCCCAGACATCGCGGCCGACCCGTTCGCCGCTCAGGTAGGTGTACACCATCGTCGCGAAATAGATGAAGATCCCGAGGCCGAGGATGTAGGCGCCGATCGTCGAGACGAAGTTCGCCGTGTTCCAGCCCATGTTCGGGTCGTAGGTGAACGTGCGGCGCGGCATGCCGTTCAACCCGAGGAAATGCATCGGGAAGAAGGTGATGTTGAAGCCCGCGAAAATGATCCAGAACGAGAGCTTGCCCCAGAACTCGCTCACCTTCCGGCCGAACATCAGGGGGAACCAGTAATGGATGCCGCCGAGGAGGGCGAAGAGGGAGCCGCCGATCAGCACGTAGTGGAAGTGCGCGATGACGAAGTACGAATCCTGCTGCTGGGCGTCCGCCGGGGCGGCCGCGTGCATCACGCCGGAGAAGCCGCCGATCATGAACATCCAGACGAAACCGAGGGCGAACATCATCGGGGTGCGCATCTGGAGGTGTCCGCCCCAGATCGTGCCGATCCAGTTGAAGATCTTCACGCCGGTCGGCACCGCGATCGCCATCGTGGCCATCGCGAAGGCCGCCGTGGCCACCGTGCCCATGCCGGTGGTGAACATGTGATGGCTCCAGACGCCGAAGCCGAGGAAGCCGATGCAGGCGCCCGAGAACACCACGATGGGATAGCCGAACAGCGGCTTGCGGGCGAAGGTCGGCAGGATTTCCGAGATGATGCCCATCGCCGGCAGGATCAGGATGTACACCTCGGGGTGGCCAAAGACCCAGAAGAGGTGCTGCCACAGGATCGGCATGCCGCCGTTCGAGACCTCGAAGAAGTTCGTGTTGAAATTCCGGTCCATCATCAGCTCGACCAGCGCGATCGTGATCGCCGGGAACGAGAGCACGATCAGGAACGCGGTCACGAGGGTCATCCACGTGAACACCGGCAGGCGCATCATCGTCATGCCGGGCGCGCGCAGGTTGATGATCGTGACGATGAAGTTCAGCGAGGCCGCGATCGACGCGACGCCGAGGAGCTGCAGGCCCATCACCCAGTAGTCGGTCGAGTGCTGGGGCGTGAACATCTTCGAGGTCAGCGGGGCGTAGCCGAACCAGCCGTCGTTCGGGGCGCCGTGCGTGGCCGCCGGGAGGAACCAGCCGATGTTCAGGATGATCGCGCCGGCGACGAACGTCCACAGCGAGAAGGCATTCAGCCGGGGGAAGGCGACGTCACGCGCGCCGATCTGGAGCGGCATGATGAAATTGAAGAACGCGGCCGACAGCGGCATGATCGCGAGGAAGATCATGGTCGTGCCGTGCATCGTGAACATCGTGTTGTACTGCTGCGCGGTCAGCACGGTGTTGTTCGGCACCATCAGCTGGGTCCGGATCAGCAGCGCCTCGAATCCGCCGACCAGGAAGAAGAACAGCGCGAAGAAACCGTACAGGAATCCGATGCGCTTGTGGTCCACGGTCGTGAGCCAGCTCATCAGGCCGGTCTTCGCCGTGGGGTGCGCCAGCAGGCGGGGTTTCGCCGCCGGTTTCTCTTCCTTCGTCAGGAATGCAGGTTTGGCCAGTGCGTCCATGTGGGTCGGGAAATTGGGTCTTACTTGAGGCTCTCGAGGAAGGAAACCAGGGCCACCTCTTCATCGGGCTGGAGGTGGATGTTGTTCTGCAGAAATCCGACCGCCATTTTGTTGCCGGGCTTCACCGCGCCGGGATTGTGGATCCAGCGGCGCAGCTCCTCGGGCGTGTTTTCGAGCAGCCCGCCGGCGATCGTGGTCCGCGCTCCGACATGGGTCAGGTCGGGGCCGGTGATGCCCTGGGCGCCCAGCACGCCGCGAACCGTGTGGCAGGCGATGCAGGTCTTGGTCTGGAAGAGCTGGCGGCCCTTCGCGATCAGCGCCGGATCCTCGCCCTTGTTCGGCATCTGCTGCGACCGCCAGGCATTGAGCGGATCGATCTCGAAGCGGCCGGTCACCCCCGTCTCGTTGGGGCGGAAATCGTCCGGCAGCCGGAGCGAGGCGAACTGCGCCTTGGCGACCGCCCCATGCGTTGGGCCGGGTTCCACGTCGCGCGCGGGCTTGCTCTGCTGCTCGAGCCATTCGCTGAACTCCTTGGCGGGGAGGGCGATCACCCGGAAGCGCATGACGGCATGGGAATCACCGCAGAACTCCGCGCACTGGCCCCAGAAATAGCCGGGCTGGCTCGCCTCCAGCCAGAGGAAGTTGGCGCGGTTCGGGATCATGTCGACCTTGCCCGCCAGCTTGGGGACCCAGAACGAGTGGATGACGTCGTTCGTGCGGAGGTTGATGCGGATCGGCCGGCCGGCCGGGATCACGAGCTCGTTCGCGGTGACGAGCGGCATCTTCACCGTGCCGGAAACCGTCGCCTCCTCCGTCGGGTATTCAAAACGCCACCACCACTGATAGCCCGTCGCGTTCACCTCGAGCGCCTCGCCCTTTTGCTGCACCGGAACGTCGTAGGTGTACCAGATGCCCTTCAGGGTCGGCACGGCGATGATCACGAGCGCGCCGACCGACAGGGCGATCAGCGAAAGCTCGACGAGGGGGTTGCCGTGGCTCTGCGGCGGCGGCGGGGCGTGCTGGTCGTCGCTGCTCCGGGCCCGGAACTTCAGCGTCGCGTAGGCCAGGGTGCTGCCGACGAGGATGAAAATCGTGAACGTCACCCAGCAGGTCACGTAGAACACGTGCCGCTGCGCCAGGGCGACGGGCCCCGCCACATCGAGGGTGGACTGATGGCCGTCCATCCGCCAGATGTCGGTGAACTTGCAGCCGGCCAGCAGCGCGAGGCCGGACACCGCGAGCACGGCGCGCGTCCAGCGGTTGAATTCTGCTCGCGAGGTCGGGAGCAAGCTTTTCAGGAACATGGGTAGGGTGGGAAAAGAAGAACGGTCCAACCTAACGGAAAAGCCGAACACAGTTCCCTTTCGTCTCCGCATTTCAAGCCATAATCACCGCATTTCTTGCCAGCCGAAAGTATGCGCAAAAATTGCAGTGGCCAATCGGTTCTCTAATACGCGCGTTTGCGGCTCGGGCGGCGAGCGCAACTTATGCGAAAGATCGGTCGCGAAACCGCGACTTTCCGATGCCTCCGCGACGTCGCACCCATGCGCCGCCGTTCCGATTTGCGTGTGGCCACGCGGACCGCAACGTTGGACGCGCCATGAATATCCGATCCTATCTCCTCCCCACCTTGGCCTTGTTGGCGCTTTCCGGCTGCGGTCAGAAAGACGCGTCCAGCGATGCAGCGGCTCCGTCCGCGACCGCGAGCGCATCGGCGTCGACGGCAAGCGCGTCCACCGCCGGCGATTCGGCCGCCGCGACGGCGAGCGCACCGGTCAGCGGCGCCCGGACGATCGCCATCACCGCCAATGACCAGATGAAATTCAGCGTCACTGCGATCGAGGCGAAGCCAGGCGAGGAGCTGCATGTCACGCTCACGAACAACGGCACGCTCCCGAAGCAGGCGATGGCTCACAACTGGGTGCTGCTCAAACCGGGCTCCGACGTCATGGCGTTCTCGATGGCCGCCGCGGGCGCGGGCGACAACAACTACATCCCGCCGGCACTGCAGGATGAGATCATCACGAAGATCGACCTCCAGGGGCCGCACCAGACCGGCGAGGTCACGTTCAAGGCCCCGACCCAGCCCGGCGAATATCCCTTCCTCTGTTCCTTCCCCGGCCACGCTGCGGTCGGCATGAAGGGCACGCTGACGGTGAAGTAAGGTTTTCGCGCCGCGAAAACCTCCGGTCCGACGAAGGGCGGGGTCGGCCTCGTACGCCAAAGGCCACGGCGGCCAGGCCTGACCACGCCCCGTCCGGCTGGCGACTTGGTCGATGCCCTCGTTCCGATGTAGGGCGGGGTCGCCGCCCCCGCCTTGCCCGGCGGACCGGCTGGCGACGTCGCTGTCGCGGTCGAGTCGATTAAAACCGCCGCGCTCCGTGTTCGCCATCCGTCTCAGCGCCCGGCGGGCCACCACTGGTACAGGAAGAAGTACACCAGGACGCCCGTGACGCTGACGTAGAGCCAGATCGGAAAGGTCCAGCGCGCCCACGCCCGGTGGCGGTCGATCCGCCCCTGCAGCGCGAACAGGAAAGTCCGCGGCACGAGGTAGGCGATCGACGCCGCGAGCGGGATGTGCGTCCAGAGAATGATCAGATAAACCGTCCGGATCGCGCCCGTGCCGCCGAAGGGCGTGTGCAGCCCGTGCCGCATTCCATGATACGTCAGGTATCCGGCGAGAAACAGGCCCGACACGACCGCCGAGGTCAGCATGATCGCGCGATGGGTGCGGGTCAGCGCCGCGCGCCGCGCGGGATCGGTCGCCCGCTGCGCCCGTTTGATGACCACGAATGCGGTCGAAATCAGCACGGTCGCGATGCCGTTCAGCGATGCGTTCACCGGTGGGAGATCAAGTGCGGTCATGGCAAAGGGGGACGCGCAGCTACGTTTTCGGGCAACGCGCCGCCTGCCAAGGCATTTTCCCGGAGGCGCGCGTCCGCTCGCTCACGGTTCAAAACAGGAACAGCCGGTCGACGACCAGCGCCCCGAGGAGGATGGGCAGATAGATGATCGAGGCGAAGAACAGCTTCCGCGCCGCCACGTCACGCGCCTCGCGGTGCATGAACACGATGGCGCGCCACAGGAACACGGCGCCGCAGGCCGCCGCGACCAGGCCGTACGCCTTCGTGGCCAGGTGCAGCACGGAGGGAAGCAGCGTGGTGATGACGAGCGCGATCGTGTTGATCAATGACCAGAGCGCGACGCGTCCGCCGGATTCGTCCCGCACCGGCAGCATCGGAAAATGCACCGCCGAATAGTCGCGACGGTACAGCCACGCGATCGCCATGAAATGCGGGATCTGCCAGAAGTAGAGCACCGCGAAAAGGATCCATCCGAGCGCCGACACGCGGCCTTCACCCGCCGACCATCCGATCAGCGGCGGAAACGCGCCCGCCAGTGCGCCGATTTCCGTGCTCCAGGTCGACCACTTCTTCGCGGGCGTGTACCAGCCCACGTAGGAAATGATCGTCAGCAGCGTGAACAGTGCCGCCAGCGGCTGCACCGTCGAAAACAGCAGGAACAGCGCCGCAATGCACATCAGCCAGCCGAGCACGAACGCGGATCCGGTCGGGACCTTCCCGGTCGGGATCGGCCGGGTCGCGGTTCGCTTCATCTGCGCGTCCGTTTCGTGCTCGATCCACTGGTTCAGCACCGCGACGCCACCCGCCGCCAGCGACGTCCCCAAGACGAGGAACAGCAGCTTCAGCGGATTCGACTCCGGCCGGGCCGCGAGATAGCCGACCAGCGCGGTGATCACCGACAGCAGGCTCAGCCGGGGCTTCGTCAGCTCGAAATAGTCGCGAAACCTCGCGTGGGGGGAGGTGGCAACGTCGCTCATGATCACACGCGGGCGCCGGATTCCGCGGCGGGGACGCCCGCCGGAAGGGTTGCGCTCTCAATCCGATCGCGGTGCGCCACCCACGTCAGCCAGAACGTGGTCGCAAGCGTGAGGGCGCCGACGAGGACGTGGCCGGTCGTCACTTCCGGCTGGCGCAACGTCAGGATGATCTCCGCTCCGAGCAGGATCTGCAGGACGAGCAGGCTCAGCAGCGCGGACGCCGCCGCCCGCATCGCGAGGGTCGACCCGCGGTCGCGCCGGATCAGGAACACGAACGTCGGCAGCGCGATCGTCAGCCCCAGCGCCATCGCCCGGTGCGCAAAATGGATGCCGACGCGAAAGTCCCAATGCGCGGGGAGCCAGTGGCCGTCGGGCGTCGAGTAGGGGAACGAGTAGATGGCGAGGCCCGCGCCGATGTGCCGCATGATTGCGGCGATCGCGAGCTGGATGAACAGAAGCACGCAGCAGATCACGCCGACGCGGCGCACCCGGTCCTGGACCGGCACCGCGCGCTCGCGCCAGCCGCGGGTGCACGCCACGGCGACGGCGATCAGGGTGCAGACGAAAAGCTGGGCGAGGCAGGCGTGCAGCATCGCGAACAACTGCCCGACCGTCGTCTGGAGGTCCTTCACCGAGTAACGGTCGAGCAGCACGCGGAGTCCGCCGACGACCGCCTGGGCGAGCACGAGCCCGACCGCAAACCAGGCCAGCTTGCGGAGCCAGGCCCGCGCGTCCGTTCGCCAGATCCAGAACGCCAGGATGATCGTGATCGCGCTCATCAACCCGGCGCTCAACCGGTGCGAGTGCTCGGCGAACATTGAAATGTTGTGCAGCCAGCCGTGCGGGTTCAGCGACCCGTTGGACAGCGGCCAGTCGGGAAACGCCATGCCGGCGGCGATGCTCGTCGTGAACGCGCCGAGCGTCACGAGCACGAACACCCAGGCGCTGCCGATGACGGCAAAGAGGGCGAGACCGGGTCGGTGTTTCGGACTGCGGTGGGAAGTGGGCGTGGCGTCCATGGGCGAACCAAAGGACCAGCAGAAACCCCGATGCCCTCCGCCGCAAACCCTTTGACAAATTTTTCCGCCGGCGAATCGGTAGCGGCATGAGAACTTATGCGCGGATGGCAGTTTGGGTGATCGCGGCCCTCGGTTGCCTGCCCGGCTGCTCGCGGTCGGACCGCGGGACGCCGGCGGCGGAGCAGGCCGAGCCGCACTATGCGTTGACCGGCGAAGTCCTGGCGGTCGACCACGCTCAGCACACGGTCCGGATCCGGCACGACGCCGTGAAGGGTCTGATGCCCGCCATGACGATGGATTTCCCGGTCTCCGCCGGGGACGAGGCGTCTGTCCGGGTGGGCGAGATGATTCGCGGGACCCTCGTCCGCACGAAGGCCGGCGATTTCCGCCTCGAGCGCATCTGGCCCAACGACCAGGGTTCGACGGGCACGATTGCCGCGATGGAGGCGCAGCTTCGGGCCAACACCAGCGATCGCGGTCGGGGCGTTTATCGCGAGATCGGTGAAACCGTGCCGGATTTCGCGCTCTACGATCAGGATGGTCGCGTGGTGCAGATGTCCCGTTTTCGGGGGAAGCAGATCATGCTGAACTTCATCTACACCCGGTGCCCGATCGCGACCATGTGCCCGGCCGCGACGCTGAAAATGATGGCCACGCAGAAGCTCGCGCGCGATGCCGGGATCAAGGACCTCGAACTGGTCTCGATCACGCTCGATCCCGCCTACGACACGCCGGGTGTCCTGAAGGAGTACGCGAGCGCCCGCGGCATCGACACGAGCAACTTCTCGTTTTTGACCGGCCCCGAAGCGGCGATCAAGGACCTCCTCAAGCAGTTCGGCGTGATCGCCGAGTTCCAGGGCAACATCCTCAACCACACGCTGACGACGCTGCTGATCAACGAGGATGGCAGGATCGCGTGGCGCGCCGACGGCAGCCAGTGGGAGCCCGCCGATTTCGTCGCGCGCATGCACAAGGGCTGAGCGGACCGCGCGCGTTGTGAACGCAGCCGCGTGCAAATTCGCGGCGGCCAAGGGACTGGCCGCCCGACCGCACGCAGCCAGGCTGCTTCATGGTAGGGCGCGGAGTGGGAGCTCCTCACCGCATGGGTGACACTTTCTCCTCACCGCATGGGTGACATTTTTGAATGGGAGGGGTGCTGGGGAGGGAGCGATCAGCTCCCTCCCTGCGAGTCTCTAAATTAAGATTCCAAAG
>DASZYH010000324.1:0-32747 GCA_035545515.1 Opitutaceae bacterium | reverse complement strand
CTACGTCGGCACCAACTGTTCATGCCATCAGACCTCGCTCGCTTGGACGAGCAGGTCTCCAATCGCCGGATGCGGAAAACCGCACGTCCGGTGGTGTGGGAGCCTCGGCGGGTCTAATCCCGCCGAGGCCACCCGATCATCAATCGCCGGTGTAGAACGGGATCGGCGAGCCGCCCTGGGTGCCCGAGAGGGACGCGCCGTTCCAGGTGACGCGCCCGTTGTCGAGGACGATTGGGTCGCCGACCTTCGGCGTGATCCGCGCGTTTTTGAAGACAACGTCCTTGGCGTCCTGCACGAGGAAGCCGCGAATCGAGTCGATCGTCACGTTGGTGAACGTGATGTTCTGCGCGAGCTGCTCGGGAAGGCCGAGAATCCGGCCGGCGACCGGCGAGTGCGTGACCGTGAGGTTCGACACATGGATGTCGTGGAAATTCGGAATGAACTTCGTCTCGCCGGGCTCGGCCTGACGCGGACCGACGTCGCCCCACGCGGTCGGATCGTTGCCGTGGTAGAGCATGTTGATATCGAACGGCCGGCGGACGTACCGCATGGTGATATCGGAATACCAGATGTCATGCACCTCACCGCCGTTGCCGCGGAATGACTTTATCCGAAGACCGTTGTCGGTGCCGTCGAAGGTGCAGCGCCGAACGATCATGTGGCTCAGGCCCGCGCGCGTGCCGCTCCCTACGGAGATGCCGTGTCCGTGGAGGCAGGTGAGATCCTCGATCAGCACGTCTTTCGAGCCGGAATGAACCGCGACGTTGTCGTCGCCCGTGTCGATTTCGCAATGGCGGATGACGATGCGCGTGCCCGCCGGGTCGATCGCGTCGGTGTTGGGGGCGTCGCTCGGAGCGAACACCCGGACGTTTTCGATGAGCAGGTCGGACCCCGAGGGCAGGAGGTGGAACATCGGGGAGTTCGTGAGGGTGATGCCGTCGATGTGCAGCCGGTGGACGTTGCTGAGGACGACCAGCATCGGACGAAACACAATGCGGCGGCCGGGCGGATACATCCGGGCGGCCTTGTCGGACCAGATCCAGAATTCCTGACCGGAGCCGTCGATCGTGCCGCCGCCGGTGATGGCGAGGTCCGTCAGGTTGGAGCCGGAAATCAGTGGTGCGACGCGGTGCCCGAACCAGTGGGCCCGCCGACCGTTGGACGGCGTCGTCGACGCATCGCCGGCCGGCGCCGGGTCGTTCGGATCAGGCAGACCGTAGTCGCGGAACGTCGTCGGCGCCTTGATCGTCGCGCCGGGATCGAGGTGAAGGTCCAGGTGACTCGTCAGCGTGAACGGCAGCGTTTTATAGGTGCCGGCCGGGACGATCAGGTGGCCGCCGCCTGCCTTCGCGACCGCTGCAATCGCGCGCTTGAACGCATCGGTGTTGAAGGTCTTCCCGTCGCCGACGCCGCCGAAATCCTTCAGGTTGAACGTGGCGTTCGGAATGACCGGCGGCGCGGGAACGATATCATCGGCGTTGGGCATGCCCGCGGGCTCCGCGGCGAACGCGGATGTGGCGAGCAGCGCGGCCAGGAGGACAAAACGAGAGGGTAATTTCATTGGGGAAGAAGCAGGATAAGGAGGATCGGGAGCAGAAAGACGCAACGCGGCGAGAGGAGGTTCGCGGTTTTCGCGAGGCGAAAACAGGAGAAACGTAACACGGCGGGGGCGCCCGACCCCGCGCCTGCTTCGAACCCACATAGGCGCGGCGGGGTCAGGCGACCCCGCCCTACACTTAGCGCTGGTTGTGCGCGAACCTGCACCGCCTGCGGCGCGGGCGTCAGAATCGGACTCGCATTTAGTTATAGATTCGGTCGCCCTTGTCATCCGAACCCCAACTCCGCTGATCACGCAGAGCTTTCATCGATCGGGACGACGCCAAAATGAACACCGCTGACATTCCCCAGATGGTCGAGATGTTGGTGACCGGCGATGCGCTGGCCCTGGCGTTGCTGTTTGTGTTGTCGTTCGTGTGCGGTGCGCTCGCGCTGCACGGGCTCGATGTTTTCGACCGCTGGCTGCTCCGTCGGCAAAACCAGCGCATCGCGGTGCTACGAAGGGCGGACCCGCGTCAAGGGGATCGCTAAGCCGGAAGCATGCAATGGGAGAACCGCGAATGAACGCGAATTCAGAGTGAAACGGCGGCGCTCTATCGATCGGAGATTGACCCACCGATTCGTGCGCCAGGTTTACCACCCGTTTTTCGAGCCAAGCTCATCGTGCATCCGGTCGCCCGGGTGACTACCGAGACTCGACCGATTCCTATTCGCGTCCATTGGCGTTCATGGCTGATGTCGCTTCGCTCGGTACGCGGTTGAATTGAATCGTTCCGGATAAGATGCAGCGAGCATTTCGGCGGGGTCGGGCGACCCCGCCCTGCTACATCAAGCCGGAGAGGCGGGGTCAGGCGACCCCTACATCGGAAGGGTGGCAGCTGATCGCCTCGTCGTACCCTGGCTCGCGAACGTCACTCTGCGGACGAGCTCGAGCGGTGCAGGCCGTATTGGACGAGCTTGGCCTTCATCGTGATCCGGGAGACACCCAGCCAGCGGGCGGCCTTGGCCTGGTTGCCCTCGGCCTGCTGGATCGCCCGCGCGAACAACTCGCGTTCGGCCGTCTCGATCACGCGCGCATGCACGTCCTCGATCTCGCCGCGCCGGACTGAGGCGAGCAGTTCCTCGACGTACTCGGTGAACGGATTCACGGCGGAGAACTGTCCGGTGCCGGCCTGCGCGAGAGCGGTGCGGACGTGTTCGACGCCGATGGGATAGCCCTGCGTGAGCAGCACCGTTTTGCGCACCACGTTTTCGAGATGCCGGACGTTGCCCGGCCACGGCTGGGTCTGAAGAAAATCGATCGCGTCGGCCGCGATCGCCGGCTGCGGGTTACCGAGCGCCGGCCCGTGCTTCTGGAGGAAATAGCGGACCAGGTCGGGAATGTCCTCGCGGCGGCTGCGCAGCGGCGGAAGCGTGATGACGACGACGCTCAGCCGATAGAACAAGTCCTCGCGGAAATGCTTCTGGGCGATGGCGGTCTCCAGGTCGCGATGCGTCGCGGCAATCACGCGGACGTCGACCGGGATCGACTCCTTTCCACCGACGCGCTGGAGGCATTGCTCCTGCAGCACGCGCACGAGTTTCACCTGCGTTGCCGGCGTCATGTCGCCGATCTCGTCGAGGAAAAGCGTGCCGCGGTTGGCCTGCTCGAAGCGGCCGATCCGGCGGGTTTCGGCGCCGGTGAACGCGCCGCGTTCGTGGCCGAACAGCTCGCTCTCCAGGAGCGGTTCCGGGATCGCGGCGCAATTCACGGCAATGAAAGGCGCGTCGGCCCGGTCGCTGTGCTGGTAGAGCGCGCGGGCGATGAGCTCCTTGCCGGTGCCGGTCTCGCCGCGAATCAGGACGCTGACCGGCTTCGAGGCGACGCGCCCGATCTCCTTGTAGATCGACTGCATGACCTCGCTCCGGCCGATGAGCGCATCGCGCGCGACACCCTGTCGTCCGAGATCGACCGGCTCGGACATCAGCCGGTTGGAGGCGGCCGCTTTCCCGACCAGCTCGATCAGTTGCGGCATGGCAAACGGCTTCAGGAGGTAGTCGTACGCGCCGAATTTCGTCGCCTCGATCGCGGTGTCCGTCGTGCCGAACGCGGTTGCGAGGATGATCGGCAGGCGGGGGCGCGCGGCGCGGAGCCGCTGCGTAAGCTCGATGCCGTTGAGGCCGGGCAGCCGCAGGTCGGTGATGACGACGTTGACCGGCTCGCTCAACGCGGCGGCAAGTCCCTCGTCGCCGCGCTGGCGGACGATCACGTCGTAGCCTTCGCCGGCCAGCACGCGCTGGAGCGTATCCGCAATGCCGGGATCGTCATCGATCAGGAGGACCTTGGGCGCGTCGCTCATGACGTTGCCTCCGGGAGGACCACACCGAACGTGGTGCCGCGGCTGACCTGCGTCTGGTACTGGAGTGCGCCGCGATGCTTCTCCACGATGCGCGCGGCGATCGAGAGGCCGAGCCCGGTGCCGTGGTCCTTGGTGGTGAAAAAGGGATCGAAGAGCCGCCGGCCGACTTCCGGCGGAATACCGCGGCCGGTGTCCTCGACCTCGAGGATGACGACATCGCGTTCGTTGCCGCCGAGCGGCTTCCGGTCGCGGCGGCTGCGGAGCGTGATCGTTCCGCTCCGCTCCATCGCGTCGACGGCGTTCTGCACGAGGTTGATCAGCACCTGCTTCATCTGGGCGGCGTCGACCTGGATCGGCGAGCGCCCGTCGGTCTCGACGACGAGTTTGATGCCCGCCTTTTCCAGGCCGGGCGCGAAGAACTGCTGCACCTCGCGCAGGAGTTCGTCGGAGCCGATGGTGGCGAGGGCGGGGTCGGCCGGACGCGCAAAGCGCAGGAAGTCGTTCACGATCTTTTCCAGCCGGGAAATTTCGCGCTGCACGAGCGCGCTGTCCGCGTGCTCCGGCGAGCCGGCGGCGAACCGCTTCTGCTGGATGAACAGCGCGGCCTTGATCGCGGTGAGCGGGTTGCGGATCTCATGGGCCACGCCGGCGGCGAGCATGCCGAGCGAGGCGAGCTTCTCCTGGCGGTCGACGAGTGACTGGCTCTCGATCAGCTTCACGCGCAACGGCGCAATGAGGTCACGGTAGGCGACGGCGGCGAATGCGACCCCGGCCAGGAACAGGAGGCCGAGCAGGCCAAGGACCGACCAGCGCAGGTCGTCGAGCCGCTGCTGGGCGCCGCGCAGCAGTTCGTTGCGCGAGCGAAAATGGGCACTGGCCAGGCTCTCGCCGAGATCGAACAAGTGGTGCGACTCGGTGCGGATCCGGTTGTACGCGGCCAGTCCGTCGGCCGAGTTGGCGACCGGCGGATGGACCTCGGCGGGGAGGGCGGCCTCGGTGGCCAGGTTTGGCTCACCGGGAATCTGACCGATCGTGCGGTCGTAGTCCTGCAGCGCTGCCTTCACCTGCTTCAACACGTCCCGCTCCTCCTGGGTGCGAAGCTGCTGACCCTGCTGGTCGATCCATTGGGAGAGCGCGGCGGTCGCCTGGAGAAAATGCCGCCAGGCGGCGGGGTCGCGCGTCACGGCGTACTGCAGCCGCGTGTTGGTGATGTCGCGGAATCGGTCCTTGAACTGCGCGGCGATCTGGCCGCTTTCCGCGTCGATGTTCGCGAGGCGGGTGTGCAGCTCCCGCGTCTGCCGCTGAAAGTGGACCATGCTGGCGGCGATTGCCGCACCCATGGCGGCGACGGCCAGGAGCAGCACGATGAATCTCAGGCGGACGGCGTTGGTCATTTTGCGCGGTGGAAGACGGCGGTGCGGAATAAATGTGGCAAGAAACTTTGCACGGGGAGCAAACAGACTGAACAGCGGTTGCCGGATTTTCCCAGCCAACATACCGAAGTCCCTGCCGCGCAGGAGGGCAGCGGGTACTGGCACGCCGGTAGCATAGGGCCTCACATGCCCGATTTGGACCAGACCTTTTGCTGCGGCCGCAAGGTCGTCGTCATCGACGACGATCCCGCCGTACGCGAGATGCTGGTCCGCGTGCTGGTTGACGCGGGATTTGAGGCTTTCGCGGCGGCGAGCGGACGCGAGGCGCTGGCGCTCCTCAACAGCCATCACATCAACGTGGTTCTGCTCGATCTGGGCATGCCGGGGGAGAACGGCTGGGTAACGTTGGCAAATCTCCGGCAGTGCCGGCCCGCACTACGCGCGATCATCATCACGGCCTGGCCGGATCAGCGGCAGGCGGCCGCCGCGGCGGGCGCGGTGGGCTGCTTCGAAAAGCCGCTGGATTTTCCCGAACTTCTCGCGGCGGTCGCACGTGCCGCGGAACTGTCCGGTGCCGGAGGCAACAACGGGTTTCCGCGGCCGGCGGAAAGCGGCGCCGCACGCGGAACCGCCGCCTGAACCCAGACCAATTTCATGACAGCCAACACCTCATCTCCGACCAACACCCGCTGGGTGCTCGCGGCGGTCGCCCTGGTGATCATCGCCGGCGTCGTGCTCTGGGCGAAACGCGGCGCCGCCACGCACGCGCGGAAGCCGGTCGCCGCCGCAGCCGTGCCGGTGACGGTCACGGTGGCGCAAACCCGGAATGTCGACATTGCGCTGGACGCACTGGGAACGGTGACCCCGGTGTCGACGGTCACGATCACGAGCCGCGTCGCGGGCATCCTGCAGGAGGTCCACTACAAGGAAGGGCAGATGGTGAAAAAGAACGATCTGCTCGCGGTGATCGACCCGCGGCCATACGCCGCGGCCCTCGCGCAGGCGCGAGGCCAGCTCGCCCGCGATGAGGCGCAGCTCGCCAACGCTCGGCTCGACCTGCAGCGCTATCAGGCGGCGTTCGAGCAGCATGCGATTCCCGAACAACAGGCGGCGTCCGCGAAAGCCGCCGTGCAGGCCGACGAGGGCACGGTCCAGTTCGATGGTGCCGCCGTCGAGACGGCCCGGATCAATCTCAACTACACCCGGATCGTGTCTCCGATCGATGGCAGGGTGGGGCTCCGGATGGTCGACCCGGGTAACAACATTCCGGCGAACGGCACGAACGGTCTCGTCACCGTCACGCAGATGAAGCCGATCACCGTCGTCTTCACCCTTGCCCAGGAACACCTGCCCGAGGTGCTCGCGGGCATGCGGGGCGGGGCGCCGCTCCGGGTGCAGGCGTTCGAGCGCACGAGCCAGAAGCCCGTGGCGGACGGGAAACTGCTGACCATCGACAACCAGATCGACGCGGCGACGGGCACGTTCCGGCTCAAGGCGATCTTCGCCAATGCCAACACGTCGCTGTGGCCGGGCGAGTTCGTGAACCTGCGTTTCGTCGTGGGCGTACGGAAGGACGTCGTCACGGTTCCGCCGCGCGCCGTGCAGAGCGGACCGGATGGCAGCTATGTCTTCGTGATCAATCCGAACCAGACGGTCACCCTCCGCAACGTCGAGGCGATCACGACGGACCAGAATGTCACTGTCATCGACCGCGGCATCCAGCCCGGCGAACATGTCGTGCTCGACGGCCAGTACCGGCTGGAGAACGGCACGAAAGTCGTGGTGCAGCACGCGGGCGCAATGGCGGCATCGGGAGCGAAGCCAACGGATTCCTGATGAATATTTCCCGGACCTTCATCACCCGGCCGATCGCGACTTCCCTGCTGATGCTGGGAATCCTCGGTTTCGGGGTGACCGGCTACTACCTCCTGCCGGTCGCCGCGCTGCCGACGGTTGATTTTCCGACCATCAGCGTGACGGCGCAGCTGCCGGGCGCCAGCCCCGAAACGATGGCGTCATCGGTGGCCACGCCGCTCGAGCAGCAGTTCGCCGCGATCGAGGGATTGAGCCAGATGACGTCGACCAGCGGGCTCGGCTCGACGTCGATCACGCTGCAGTTCGACCTGAACCGGAACATCGACGCGGCGGCGCAGGACGTGCAGACGGCGATCAATGCCGCGGGCGGACTTCTGCCGAAGAACCTTCCGAATCCGCCGACCTACCGGAAGGTGAACCCGTCGGACCGTGCCATCCTGATCTACTCGGTGTATTCCGACACCCTGCCGCTGTACAAAGTCGACGACTACGCGAACACGCTGCTGGCGCAGAAGCTTTCGACCATCTCCGGAGTTTCCCAGGTCAACATCGCCGGCCAGCAGAAGTACGCCGTCCGCGTGCAGGTCGATCCCAACGCGCTCGCGGCGCGGGGCATCAGCCTGGAGCAGGTCAGGTCGGCGATCACCGCGGCCTCGACCGACCAGCCGAAGGGCAACCTCGAGAGCGCGCACCAGGCGCTGACCCTCGACACCAACGACCAGCTTTTCGATGCGGCGGGCTTCAACAACGTCATCGTGGCCTATCGTAACGGTTCGCCCGTGCGGGTGAAGGATCTCGGCCGCGCGATCGACTCGGTGGAGCAGAACCGGGTGGGCGCCTGGTTCGACAACCGCAAGGCCGAGCTGCTGCTCGTGCACCGTGCCGACGGCGCCAACACGGTGAAGACGGTGGAGGACGTGAAGGCGATGATGGTGCAATTGCGGCGGTCGCTGCCCCCGGCCGTCAAGGTGCAGCTGATGTCCGACCGGTCAGACACGATTCGGTCGTCGGTCAACGACGTGCGGTTCACCCTGATGCTCACGGTCGCGCTCGTCGTCATGGTGATCTTCGTCTTCCTGCGGAAGCTGTGGGCGACGGTGATCCCCGGCGTCGCCGTGCCGCTATCGATCATCGGCACGTTCGGCGTGATGTACCTCTTCGGCTACAGCATCGACAACCTGTCGCTGATGGGCCTGACGATCGCGGTCGGCTTCGTGGTCGACGACGCGATCGTGATGATCGAGAACATCGTGCGCTACCTCGAGGCCGGCGACTCGCCGATGGAGGCGGCGCTGAAGGGCTCGGGCCAGATCGGGTTCACGATCATTTCGATCAGCGTGTCGCTCGTGGCGGTGTTCATCCCGCTGCTCTTCATGGGCGGCATCATCGGCCGCCTGTTCCGCGAGTTCGCGATGACCGTCACGACCGCGGTGGCGGTGTCGGCCGTCGTGTCGCTGACGCTCACGCCCGTGATGTGCTCCCTGTTCCTCAAGCATGAGGAAGAGAAGCACAGCAGCGGCCGCTTCAACCGGACGGCGGAGCGGATCTTCAACGGCATGGTCAAGGGGTACGAGCGCGGCTTGCGATGGGTACTGCGCCACGAACGGCTGATGCTGCTGACGACAATCGGCCTCATCGTCCTGACGGGCGTGCTGTACGTCGTGATCCCGAAGGGCTTTTTCCCGCAACAGGACACCGGGTTCATCTTCGGCGAGATTGACGCGCGGCAGGACACCTCGTTCACGGCGATGGCGGCGCTGACCCACCAGGTCAACGCGAAGATCCTCGAGGACCCGGCGGTGGCCGGCACGATGGCGTTCAGCGGCGCGACGGGCGGGAACTCGACGGAGAACACGGCGCGGGTGTTCATCCAGCTCAAGCCGCTGTCGCAGCGCGATGCCTCGGCCGACCAGGTGATCCAGCGACTCCGTCCGATCGTCGCCCGGATCACGGGCGCGAAGTTCTTCATGCAGGCCGGGCAGGACATCAACGTCGGGGGCCGGCTCAGCCGGACGCAGTACCAGTACACGCTGACCGACACGGATCTCGAAGAGCTGAACCACTGGGCGCCGATCTTCGAGAACGCGATGAAGAAGCTTCCGGGCCTGCAGGATGTCGCCTCGGACCAACAGGTCGCGGCGCCGCACATCGCGATCGAAATCGACCGTGACACCGCGTCGCGGCTCGGCGTGGCGCCACAGCTCATCGACGACACGCTGTACGACGCCTTCGGCTCGCGGCAGATCGCGACGATCTATTCGTCCGCCAACCAGTATCGCGTCGTGCTGGAGGTCCAGCCGCAGTTCCAGCAGAACGAAACGGCGCTGGAGAACCTCTACGTGATGAGCAACGGCGGGGCGCGGGTTCCGTTGAGCGCGTTCGCCCGGTTCGTGCCCAAGGTGGAATCGCTTTCGGTCAACCATCAGGGGCAATTCCCCGCCATCACGCTTTCCTTCAACCTCGCGCCCGGCGTCGCGTTGGGCCAGGCGGTCGACGAGATCAATGCGATGCGCGACACGGTGCATGCGCCGGAGACGGTCCAGGGCGCGTTCCAGGGCGCGGCACAGGCCTTCCAGGCCTCGCTCAGCTCGACGCCGCTGCTCGTTTTGGCCGCGATCGCGGTCGTCTACATCGTGCTGGGGATGCTCTACGAGAGTTACATCCACCCGATCACGATCCTCTCGTCGCTGCCCTCCGCCGGCGTCGGCGCGCTGCTGATGCTGATGCTGTTTCGCGACGACCTCAGTGTGATCGCGATCATCGGGATCATCATGCTGATCGGCATCGTGAAGAAGAATGCGATCATGATGATCGACTTCGCCCTCGAGGCGGAACGAAAGGAAGGAAAGAATTCGCGCGACGCGATCTACGAGGCGTGCCTGCTCCGGTTCCGCCCGATCATGATGACGACGATGGCCGCGCTGTTCGGCGGCCTGCCGCTTGCCCTGGGGCACGGCACCGGCTCGGAGCTGCGGCGTCCGCTCGGCATCGCCATCGTGGGCGGCCTGCTGGTTTCGCAGGTGCTGACGCTCTACACCACCCCGGTCATCTACCTTTACCTCGACCGCCTGGCGCACTGGATCACGTCGGTGCGCGAACGGTCGCGGCGGCGCGGCGCCGGGGTCGACCCGGTGCATCCGGAACTGCCTGAACCGGTGGCCGACCGATGAGCACGCCGGTGAAACCATTTTCCGGGAAAAGGGCGTGGACGGGCGCCGGGCTGATCGGCGCGGTCCTGGGGCTGGCGGGCTGCAACCTCGCGCCGAAGTACACGCGCCCGGCGGCCGATGTGCCGGCCCAGTATCGCGAAGCGACCGCCCCTGATGGGGTCGTCTGGAGCCCCGCCCGGCCGCACGATCAGGCCCCCCGCGGGGCCTGGTGGGAGGCGTACGCGGACCCCGAACTGAACGAACTCGAACGGCAGGTCCGCGTCTCGAACGAGACGATCAAGGCGGCCGAGGCGAACTTCCGGATCGCGCGCGCGGCAGCGTTGTCGGCGCGCTCGGCCCTCTGGCCGACGGTGAGCGCGGCGCCGTCCTACACGCGTTCGCACGCGTCGCGGACGCTGGAGTCCGCATCCGGATCGCGTCCGAGCGCCAGTGCGCCGGGAGCGGTCGACGATTTTTCGCTGCCGTTCGACCTCAGCTACGAACTCGACCTGTGGGGTCGGGTGCGAAACAGCGCGGCGGCGAGCGGCGCCGCGGCGCAGGCCAGCGCGGCCGATCTCGCGACCGCGACGCTCAGCCTGCAGGCCGAGCTGGCGCAGGACTATTTCGAGATCCGCGCCCTGGACGCGGAGCGGAGCATTTTTGACGACACCGTCCGGTCCTATCGCGAGAGCCTGCAGGAGACGCAGGCGCTGTATCATTCCGGCATCGACTCGCAGGAGGAAGTGGCGCGGGCCGAAACGCAGCTCAACACCGCGGTGGCGCAGGCGACCGACCTGGGCGTGGCGCGTGCGGCCTATGAACATGCGATCGCGGTCCTGGTCGGGAAGGCCCCGTCGCAGTTCCGCCTGGCGGTGGCACCGCTCACGGCGCGGCCACCCGTTACGCCGGCCGGGCTGCCCTCGGACCTCCTGCTGCGCCGGCCGGACATCGCGGCGGCGGAGCGGCGGGTCGCGGCCGCGAACGCCCAGATTGGCATCGCGCGGACCGCCTGGTTTCCCCGGTTGACGCTCGGCGCGACCGGCGGCTGGCAGAGTTCCAGCGCGGCGCAATGGTTCGAGTGGCCGAGTCGGTTTTGGTCCGTCGGACCTCAACTGGCGGCCGTGCTGTTCGACGTCGGCGGCCGCCGCGCGGCGAGCGAGCAGGCGCGCGCGGCGTTTGACGCGGCGACAGCGAATTACCGCCAGGCGGTGCTCGGGGCTTTCGAGGGCGTGGAGGATAATCTCGCCGCCGAGCGGATCCTCGACGACGAGGCGCGTCAGCAGCGGGTTGCGGTCCAGTCGTCGCAGCAGCTGCTTGATCTCGCGAACACCCGCTTCCGTCTCGGCATCGACAGCTACCTCAACGTCATCTCCGCCCAGACCACCTTGCTGTCAAACCGCCAGACGGAGGTTCAGATCCAGCTCCGGCAGATGCTCGCGAGCATCGCGCTCGTGAAATCCCTCGGTGGCGGCTGGAACGTCTCCGAACTGCCTCGAATTCCCCTCGCGCCGGCCGTTGCCGCCGCTTCCACGGGAACCCCGCTGAATCGGCAACCCTGAGTGCTGCGCTCCCGCCGATCCACGCGTCCCCACCCAACGATCCTTTCCTATGCTTACCAACCCCCACGTCAGGCTGCTGCTCGAAACCGCATACCGCACCACCAATGAATGCCATGCTCGAATGCGCGCCCCACGGGGTTGTGGCGCAGGGCCGGACGCGCCCAAAACACAACGTGATCATCACCGGGACCGGGCGCGCCGGCACCACGTTCCTCGTGCGTCTGCTGACCGCGCTGGGCCAGGACACCGGATACGACACGCAAAGCTGGCGCGCCGATTATTTCCCGCACTGCTCCGCCGGACTCGAGCACGACCTCGCTGACGCGGGGGCTCCCTACATCGTCAAGAATCCTGAGCTCTGCGTGACGCTCGACGGGATTCTCGCGGCGGGCGGGGTGATCGTGGACCATGCGATCATTCCGGTCCGTGATCTCGAGGAGGCGGCACGCAGCCGCGCCCGGATCGGCGGCGAAAATGGGACGGTTCCCGGCGGCCTGGTTGGAACCGGGGATCCAAAACACCAGGGCGAGGTGTTGGCCGAGAGGTTTCACCGACTGGTGCAGACGCTCGTCACACACGACATTCCGTACACCTTTCTCCTGTTCCCGCGTTTCGTTTCCGACGCGGAGTATGCGTTCTCCAAGCTTTCGGCGGCGCTGCCGTCGCTTGACCGCGCGCGATTCATGGCAGTGTTCCCAAAGATCGCCGATCCCGGGCTCGTGCACGATTTCTCCCGGAGCCAGCCGGCACCGTCGGCGGACGCCGCGCGGTTCGAGGAGGCACAGCGCTCGAAACGCCGCTGGCGGCGTGTCCGGCGGATCGCGGCCTGGTGTATGGCAGTGGCCGTGATCGGATTTGCCCTCGGGTGGCGCTGGCAGGCAGGTTCTCCCGCCGCTGCGGGGGCGGCCATACCGACCGCAGCCCCGGTCATTGTCGCGCCAACCGCCGCCGCGCCCAAGGTCCGGCCGTTCAACAACCGGTTTCCGGGAGTTGCCCGTCGGAGACTGCATTGGCGGCGGCGCTGGGCACCGGACCTCGAACTCAATCTCTCCACGTTTCCGCTGCCACCCATGAGGCCGGTCGTGTCGCCCGTTGGCGCGCCCGAGTTGCCAACCGAGCCGCTTTTCGGGCCCGCCCTGGAAACGCGCCGGAGCCTCAGCATCCCCGCGAGCAGTCAGGTCGCGGACCTGCACTAGCGGCGCGGTTCGCGCGCGGTCGCAGGGCGAAAGGCTGAAAGCGCGTCGGCGTCAGCTTTTGCCGGCCACCGGGGCGATGGCCTCGGCGGCCTCCGCCTTGCGTTTCAGCGCATCGATCAGCCCCGGAAACACGAACCGGTGCAGCGGGAGCACGGTGTACCAGTAGAGATACCCCGGCAATCCGCGCGGTTCGAAGAACGCTGTTTGCTCGACGCGGGAACCGTCGGCGTCGGGGAGGACTTCGAACTGAAGCCAGGCGCGCCCGGGCAGTTTCATCTCGGCATGGAGACGAAGCAGGTGGGCGGATTCGAGTGCCTCGACGCGCCAGAAATCGACCGGATCGCCCACGAGCAATTCCTTTGGTCGCCGGCGTCCGCGTCGCATTCCCGTGCCGCCGATCATCCGGTCCATCAGCCCGCGAAGTTGCCACAGGAAATTTCCCGCCGGCCAGCCCTCGTCGCCACCCAACGAGCAGATCGCCTCGAAGACGCGCTCGGGCGAGGCGCGGACGCGGCGACGGCGGCTGTCGAGCAGCATGCCTTCGAACGAGCGCCAGGCATCGGATTCCTCCCGGTCGGGGGCAAGGCTCGAGAGGCTCGACGCCCAGGTGGTCTCCACATCATCCGCCGCGAGGCGCGCCAGCGCTCGGTTCACGGCCTCGTCATAGCCGGACGGGCGGACCTTGAACGTGCGCAACGCGCGGTCGTTGCGGACCACCACCTCGGTTCGCATGCTTTCGATCAGCGGTCGGGCGATGCTCGAGGGGATCGGCGTCAGGAGGTCGATCCACATACTGCTGAGGCGTGGCAACGGCACCGGAAGGGGAATGATCAATCGGCGGAGCCCGCGGATCTGGGCGTAGCGCAGCATCATCTCGCGATAGGTCAGGATGTCCTGTCCGCCGATCTCGTAGATGCCGTGGGCGTACGGATGGTCGAGGGCCTCGAGGAGGTACGCCAGCACGGACCGGATCCCGATCGGCTGGCAGCGCGTGTTGACCCAACGCGGCGTGATCATGACGGGAAGCCGTTCCGTCAGGTGGCGGATGATTTCGAAACTGGCGCTGCCGGACCCGACGATCACGGCCGCGCGAAACTCGACCACCGGGACGCCTGCGGCCGCCAGGCAGGCGCCCACCTCCTGCCGTGAAACCAGATGCCGGCTGTGGACGTGGGCGGGATCGCCGAGACCGCCGACGTAGATGATCCGGCGAACGCCCTGGCGGGCGGCGGCGTCTCCGAACGCGAGCGCCATGTGACGGTCGCGTTCCCAGAACTCCTCGCCCCCGGCCATCGAGTGCACGAGGTAGTACGCGACATCGATGCCCTGCAGCGCGCGGAACGCCGCGTCCGGTTCGCTCAGGTTTCCGGCCACGATTTCGGCGCCCGGCCACGGATGGCCTGCCAGCCGGCTGGGATTCCGCGCGACGCAGCGAACCGCGCACCGGAGATCGAGCAGACGGGGAACGAGCCGCCCGCCGATGTACCCCGTCGCACCGGTGACGAGAACGCGGGGCCGCAGGGTGCTCATGGGTCGGGGAGCCTACGGGGCAGAACGCGAGCGACAACGGCGAAACACCCAGTTCGTCCACAAGGTCCAAGGTCTTTCGAATCTTGCGGCAAATTACGGCTCGGACCTGGTCTCTACCGACGTTGAGTGCCGCCCGCCCGACATGTATTACAAATGCGCTCCGGGTCACCCGAAGGATGCGTCCAAAAGCAAGGTTCAAGGTTTCCCGCGCTGCGTTCGGCGCTTGCTTTTGGGAAATGCCCCGGCAGTTCGATCTCCCGTGCAGATTCGCCCGAATAGAACCAAGTGGATACAACAATACTGGCGGCTCGCGCTACTCGTGGCCGGCGTACTGTTCGGCCAGGTGGCGCTATGCGCCGAGGAGATTGTCAAACTCCCGAAGTACGCGGTGTCGGCGGACGTGATCGCGGCGATGATTCCGTGCGATCAACTCCGGGAGATCATCAACGTCTCCCAACGTTATCGTGATACTTTTGATCTCTCGGAAATCACTTTCGTGAAGGCGCCCGTTGCCCGCTTCGCCCGGGTGCCCCGCTGCTATATCCGGGCGGAGGACGGCCATGTGCTGCAGGAGATCACGAATCCCGCACTGCGGTTTCGGATGACCTCTGCTTGGCCTCACGGCTTTCTTTCATCGAACCAACCCGCAGAATACGCCGCGTTCTATTTTCTCCTCACGCCCAAGCTCGGCGCCGGGCCTGTCACGTTGGGTCAAACGGAAAAGCTGATGCGGGCGTACACGGAGTTCGCGGAGTCGCAGTTGCAGAATGCGATCCGGCACTATGGCGCGGCGGGCGCCTGGTGCATCAATCTTCGCTGGATCATGGTGCCGGATGAAATCGACTTTGTGGCCTCTTCCCCGGCGGCCGCGGCGGCCATCGGGCGCCGAGTGCAGATTTCGTCGGAGGGGAACCTTGTTCGCGTCAGCATCGAACGGCTCGCGGACCTGAATAAGCAGCTCCGCGGAGAATTCGTCGTGGCCAATCCGGGCGAACTCGCCGGGGTGACGCCGTGGCGGAGCACGGCCGGCGGTCCGGTGCTTGAGAATCACTCGACCTTGCTGAGGATTGGCCGGGTCGAATATCGCGAGAGTGCTCAGACGGTTCGGAGCGATCTGATCGTGGTCGGCCTCGATCCCGCGCCGGCGGCAAGATAAAGTATGACATACGGCTGCCCGGCGGGCGCAGCTTCTACGCCCGTTCGGAACAACCGGAACAGGACCTGGAAGATTCCGGGGATCGTGTCAGGATAGCATCCACTATGCCGTCGTTGTCGGAGAAACTACCGGATATCCGGTAGTGGGCGGTATTGCGCAACCGAAGTGCGGTTATATTCACGCTGTCCCATCAAAATGGCGGGATGGGTTCCAACGTATTGGCAAGGTCGTTATGTTTGAAATCGTATACATCGATGCAGATCCATTGTGGCGACGATTGGTGGAGCGTTCGGTGCGTTCGTTGCCGGCTGTATCATGCCATGTCTTCTCCAGCCTGCAGGCCATGAGGGAGTCACTGGCCGACATGTGTGGGATTGTGACAGGGAAACCTGGGCCCGATTTCGTCATTACGGATGTGGCGCTGCCCGACGCGGAAGGAGCATCGATCATCACGTGGATGAACTCACTCTCTCCAACGCCCATAGTGCTATTTCTCACTGGCCATGCCGATATACTCACGGTCGATCTCATTCGCCATTCCGGACCTGCAGGATTCGCTCTAAAGGATGAGAATTACGAGGATCACATCGTGGCGGCAGTGAGTGCGGCTCAGAGAGGCGCAAGATTTGTGTCTAAAAGCGCGCACGGTCTTTTGGAGCGGGCGCGTCGATCGCCTTTGAATAAGTTCCTGTCTGATCGCGAAAAGCATGTTCTCAAATTGGTCGGGAGGTCGGTGCCCGTGATGCAGATAGCGCGGGAAATGGGCTGCTCGCCGGTGACGATTCGCCGTCATCTCCAGCATCTCAGGCGGAAACTTGATTGTGACACTACGGCCGCATTGATGCAGTTCGCGTGGATGTCCGGCCTCGGACCGGTGTTCGACGGCCGGAAGACCGAGCCGATTGCGAACGCTAGATCCAGCAGCTGAGATATTGAGTTGAACCATTGCGGGCGTGCCGCGGAGCACTTCAAAGTCAAGGTGATTTATTGAACATCTCGTTCAAAATTACCCATGGCGTCGAGTCGCTATATACACATGAGGGCCGCCGACAACAGCAGGGTGCATCGGTACCATGCTCCCTGCCCCACAACAACAAAACCACCGATAGCACGTACAACATGATTTCAAGAATATTCAGCAGCAGGCTCCTTGCCTGCGTGTTTGCAGTATTGTGTCCATTGATTGCGCGAGCCACCGTCTATTTGTCGTGGACCGAGTGCAACAATGTCTCGATTCCAGTGATATCGACCGACGACTCATCGATTCTTTCGGGACCATATCGGCTCAGGGCGAAATTCATCGACGGCTCGCCATACGGCTTCCATGCCGCCACCTCGTATCAGAACAACGGGGCGAAATTGGATTCGCTACCCCCGCCGGGAACGTACGGCGTGGCGCTGTATTGGGTGACGTATACCGACTATACCTACAGTACGGTCGCGCAGATCGGGCCCGAGACGGATGCAACCGTAACGGTCGACAACACGTTTTCATTTGCCATGGACACCACGCAACTGGCGGCGTACGCCCTGGATCCTCAGGGAGGACTGTCTGCTTTTCACGTCATCGTATATCTGGACGGTGGCGGCGATATCCTGGCCGACGGCGCGCCTTACAGTGGAAATTATGAGTGGTCAGTGACCGGATCCGTGAGTTCGTCGGGCAGCGGAAATGTTGACCTCAGTGCGACGGGTACCTCCGGATCTTATTCGGCCCCGGAGTTTTATTACAACAACAGCGGCTGCTTTGTCGACGTGCCGTAGCCCTCGGGGGCTGTGCCATTCGTTCCGAGTAATCGCGTCGCGGGTCCTGCCAAGGGCAGGGCCCGCGCTCAAGACCAGCCATCAAAATGAAATATCAGCGAAAGACATCCTTGATCCTGTTTGCCTGCATGCTCGGTTTGCTGGGGTATTGCGTTCATCTCAGGGCGGAGCTTCGGGAATCGATTCGACGGTCTAGACAGGCTGCGCCACGGACCGAAGTTGCGATGGGGCAGGAGCAAGGTCTCGCGCCACGTGATCCGCATCGTCCGGAGAGTATGCCGGTGGTGGTAACGACGCGGGACCGTGAACCGGCAGAGTTGTATGCGCGTTTCGAGCGGTTTCCGGATAAGCGGGGGCTGCGGATGATGTATCACGTCTATGGTGATTTCCTGATGAAGTGCGGACTCGCTCCGGACGCGACGGAAAAGGTCGCGGAGTTGTTGGTGGCGCGGGATGCAGCGGTCAAGGACGCGCAGGATGCCGCCAAAAGAGCCAAGCTCGGAAACCGCTATTTGACGGACGCCTTGACCGACGCGACGGCTGATTTCGACCGGCAACTGCAGTCACTACTGACACCGACGCAGTGGGCTGATCTGCAGGCAGTGCCGAAGGTCAATATGTTCAAATCGGCAGTCAACGCGTCGGTAGGAGTCGATCTAGCGGTGGCCGGAAGTCCATTGACTAAAGGACAGACCGAGCAGATTGCGCACATTTGGGCGGATTTCCAGGATCCAAAGAAGAACCCGGCAGTGTATGATATGGCGAATGCGGCCACCAGTCCGGTGACGGGAATGACCCCGCTCCATGAAGCGATCCTGAGGCAATCAGCCGCAGTGCTCTCCAGGGAACAGCTCCGCATTTTTCGAGCGTACTTGGTGGAACAGGACGCGCCGGGAGGCGTGAACAAGCGGATCGTGCGGGACTGATCCGGAGATGATATTTGCGCGCTAAGCCAATTCAGGTTTTCGCCACCAGGCCACGATGAACGTGAGAAGGATGGCCGCGCCGAATGTGACGCGGGAAGCGGTGGTGAGTATGACCCACGCGAAGTCGGGACTCCACCGCCACGCTATTTCGTGGCGTCCGGGACCGACCTTGACCGCCCATCGCCATCGGTCGATCAGCATCGATTCCGGCGCGCGGCCGTCGACCGTCAGTCGATTCCATGGGAACGCGACCACATTCGTGACCAACCATTCGTCGTGTGGTGAATCGATCGTAACGGGGGGCACATCTCCAAACGTGTGATGAGCGGTGCCAGGTGAGAAATCGACGTGCCGGGCGTCACGACTTGTCCAAGGCGCCAGTTGGGGCCACATGCGGGTTGTGGCATAGTCCGACGCCGCGTCAGCGCGGGGCTTGGTCACCAGTGCGGTGCGATCTCCCCGGAAGGAATACTGCGGGTCGCGCTGCGGCTGCAGCACGACCGCCGCATGGCCGAGCTTTACCATCACTGCAGTCAAAACGACCAACAAGCCGGCTGCGATCACGATTGCGGTCCCGCGGCGGGCATTGACGTAAAGGCCGGCCGCCGTCGCGAGGGAGCAGGTTGCGAGCACTGCAACCAGCAGTCCAAGGTTCGCGTGGGCGACGAAGCGATAGCAGAACTGGACGTACGGCGCGAGGGGACTCGCCAAATTCGCCGCCTGTCGGGAAACGGAGACAATAGCCGCAACTGCAAACCACACGAAGCCGGCGAGGGCGACGGGAAGCGCGGGCGGAAGTTTTCGCATTGCTGCCCGGGCGGATCCCCGCGCCACTGCCAGCAGCACGACATTCCAGCCGAGGACCAATAGCAGGACGCCATCGATCGGCGCCTCCACGAACGGCAGGTCATCGGTTCCAGCGGGCCAGAGCGACGCCGACGGGAACGGTAGAAATCGGCCGAGGAGCGAGTCGGTGCGACGATCCAGCAGATCAAGGCTGCGAAAGGCGCCCACGACCCCGAGTTGTGACCGAAACTGCAACGTCGCGTAAATCCAGGGAGCCGCGACCACCACCGCCAAGGCCCCCGCGGCGAGCAGCGCCCAGAGCATCCGTTTTTCCAGTCGATGCCCAGAGGCAAAAACCGCCAAGCCCAGCAGTCCTGAAAACAGGGACCCCAACAGCGCGGTGGGGGGATGGCAGCCAATGGCGAGGACGAGACATAGTCCGGCGAGCCAGAGAGGGAAAGCGCGGCCACGCAGTAACGCGAACATCGCCAGGCACACGGCCGACGTGAGAAATGAAACGGCCAGGTATTCCGTAATGGCGCCGCGGTTGTAGAGATCAGTGAGGGCGTAGGTCGAACCGACCGAGCCGAAGGCGAGGAGTGCAGGCAGCACGCGATGAGTGGTGGCGGCGCGGCCCGCGATCCAGACACACGCATATTGAGCGACGGCGGCGGCCACGAGGGTCATCCGAAGCGCCAGGGCAGCTCCGACCGCCGACGCGAGCATGCCCATCAGCGGATACACCAGAAACGCGTAGAAGACGGGTTGGGGCATCCCGATCGCGCGCGAAGAGTTGAATGTGCCGGTAATGCGTTGGTGTTCGCGGAAATACTCGCCGAAATAGCCGATCATCCACTCGTGATTCACCCAATCGTAACCAAATCCCGCATGGGGGTCGAGGAGACCGGCAAGCGGAACAAAGACTGCGACGACACCCGCGAACCTCCAGACATGGTCGTATCGTTCCGCCTTGATCAGCCATGCGATCACGAGGACGACGAGCGGACAGGCGGCAATCGCAGCGGCCGCTGGCACGAGGGCGAGGCACGGCATATGTGGGAGACCTAGGTGCGAGGCCCTTGGATGCAAGGAGGTTTCTCCCCCGGTGGAATGGCGGTCGTAGGACGAATCCGCTGCCGACAAGGAGCTGGCGGATCCGTGTTCCCCAGTTGGAGGCATCAGGCCCCCCCTTGAGGTCCGAACATAGTTTGTTCGGGGCTTCGGATTGGCCGCAGACGTTCCGAAAAAGCAACGCCGGTTCTTTCAGGCCGGTTGACCAATTCGGTGGCCAACTCCTAGCTGCCGGCATTCGTCACCTGGATCTCCAAAGGAGCGGGACTACTCGGCTGGGCAGCGCAGGCATGTATCGGAATAATATGCCTTGATTGACTTCCTGAAAGAACCGGCGGACGCAGTCTGCATCGACCCAACGGTACGACGATTTATCGGTTTCGACAGCGTCACCGAGGGAAATTACGTCCGCTTCTCGGGGGGAGCCAAAATACGCGCAACGGTGGTTCGAGGGCGGCCCCGACCATGGTTGGCAAAGGGCAGGGGCCCGCCCGTCGTGGCGGCCGGCGGGCGTTCGGTTCACGCGGACGCTGCGGACAGCTCGCGTGGAATGGTGAGGGTGAAGGTCGATCCGCGACCGGGTTCACTCGCCACGTCGACGCGGCCCTGGTGCATCGCGACGAGGTGCCGTACGAGCGCGAGGCCCAATCCGGTGCCCTCGTAGCGCCGGGAAAGTCGCTCGTCGAGCTGGACAAACGGCTGGAAAATCCGCGGCAGGTCGGCCTCCGCGATCCCGATGCCCCGGTCCCAGACGGAGAAAATAACGTGGGCGCCGGCGGACCTGACCTCGAGGCCGAACTCGCCTTCCGGCGGAGTAAATTTCGCGGCGTTCGTCAGTAGATTGTCGAGCACCTGGACCATGCGCCGGGCGTCCACGCGCAGCGCAATCGCGCCGGCCCGATTCACATACCCGATCCGCTGGTTGCGCTTCTTGGCCAGGTCGCTCGCGGTCTGCATCGCCCCCGCGCAGATGTCTTCGAGCGAACACGGCTGCGGGTTGAGCTCGAGCTGGCCGGCTTCGATTTTCGCGACATCCAGCAGATCGTTGATCAAGGCGAGGAGATGGCGGCCGCTGCTCTCGACGACCCGGAGATACCGCATCTGCTTCTCGTTCAAGGGGCCGAATGCCTGCTCCAGCAGGGTTTCGGACATGCCGAGGATTCCCGTCAGCGGGGTGCGCAGCTCGTGGCTCATGCTGGCCAGGAATGCGCTCTTCATCCGGGCGGCCTGGGCGAGTTCGATGTTCGCGCGCGCCAGTTCGGCCGAGTGCTTCCGGAGTGCCTCCTCGGCTTCGCGCCGGGCGGTGATGTCGCCCTGGATCCCCATGAAATTGACCAACCGTCCGGTCGCGTCATGAATCGGCTGGACTTCGACCGCGACCCAGTAGGGCCGGCCGAGTTTGTGATAGTTGACGATCTCCACTTTGAAGCCCTCGCCGCGGGCAATCTGCTGGTGCATGTGGACGACCGTCGCATGGTCGGTCGCGGGGCCCTGAAGCAGCGCTCCCGGTTTATGACCGGCGCAATCGGCGAGGACGTAACCCGTGATGCGGGTGAACCCCTCGTTCACCCATTCGATCCGCCCCAGCGGATCGGTGATCACCACCCCGTTGTCCGTCCGGGCGGCCACGAGCGCCAGCTTGCGGGACTCGTTTTCGCGGGCCCGCAGTTGGTCTCCTCGGGCGGAGAGCTGGGCGGCGAGTCTCTTCAGGTCCGCTGCGGCGATCTTCTGAACTTCCAGCAAATGCAGCAGGTCGAGCGTCGGATCGTGGACCGCGTAGTCATCGAAGGTGAGTCCCAACCGGTCGAGGTCAGACGTGCTTTCCAGCCAGGGTGATCCAAGGAAGAAGATCCGATCCCCGATCGGCTGCATCTGACCCCGCAGGAGCGTGCCCGTGACAGGTTCCTCGACGACGTGGAGTTGGCCCGCCGCCGCCGCCAGAGTGGAGAACGCAAACGGCTCGTCGGGGCGCCGTGGCCGCAGAAGGTCCGACAACGTCGCACCCGGTGCGGCGTGTGGCGCCAGTCGCCGCAGGGAGCGGCCGACGTGAGTCACGATGCCGTCGGACCGAAACCCGAGGTGGAACGGAAACAGGTTATCGAACTCGTCCGCGGAAAATCGGATTTCGCTGCGCATGTCGTCCCTCCTCACCATTCCACGCGCAAGACGCGGGTGTCGGCCGGGGATCGTTCGACCGTCAGCCGGACGGGTGTCGCGAAGCGCTTTCCCACGCCCTGAACCACGCCCCGGATGAACGCGGTCAGACCGGGACGCAGGCCCGAAAATTTAAGTCGAAGCGAACGCCCCGTTTGGTCCGTCACAATCAGCCGCGGCGGTTCGAGATTGGGAAACTGGAGCGCGATTCGGTCGTGAAGCTGGGGCAGGTTGGCGAGGAACTGGTCGAGGGTGCGGCCCGCGGCGGCAAACATGTGGCCGTAATCGGCGCCGTTCGCATCGACCATCCAATACTCGCCGAACCGCCGCAGGATCCGCGTCACCGGCGTGCCGGTGCATTCGCTGGCGGCGGCGATGAGCCGGAACGTCAGGTCGTCCGGATATGCCTCGGTGCTCACGAAAACCTCGTCGGTGACGCCCGCGCGGCGCCTGACCGCGGCCCAGACCGTTTCGCCGTAGTCAATCCGGAGCATCTGCTCGATCGCCTTGTTGACCATTCCATCCATCAGGTGAGCGGGTTATGGCGGCGATCAGGCGGGGACGCCGGTCCGGGATCGCGTCTCGGCGATGATCCGGAGGAGATCCTGGCGGGCAAACGGCTTGCCAAGGAAATCGACGAACCCGTTCTCGAGGCAGCGCTCGATCACCTCGTCGCGTGCGTGCGCGGAAAACGCGACGAGCTGGCACCGCACGTCGCCGTCGGGTTGGCGCGCCTGCCGGTCACGGACGGCCGCCGCCACACTGAAACCGTCGCCGTCCGGCATTTCCAAATCGATGAACGCGACGTCGAATGCCGCGGTGGTGAGGGACGCGATCGCATCGGCGGCCGTTGCCACGACCGTGACGGCCGCGCCGAGAGGTTCGAGGTACGCGCGCATGACCTCCTGATTGGCAAAATTGTCGTCCGCCACCAGGGCGCGCAGGGCGGTTCGGGCCGGCACGATGGCGGGCTCGGTGGCCGGCGCCGGCGCAGGCGGATCGATCCGGGGCAGGGGTAGTGAAAAGAAGAACGTGGAACCCGCCCCGGGACGGCTCCTGAGCTGCAACGAGCCTCCGAGGAGATCAACGAGACGCCGGCTGATCGCCAGCCCGAGCCCGCTCCCCACGGTGCCGCTCCGGCGCGCGTTCTCCAACTGGACATATGGCTGGAACAGGCGGCTCTGCTCTTCCGGAGTGATGCCTGGGCCCGTGTCGATGATGCTGAACTGCACGGCATCCCGGCCCGCCACACCGGTTTGCTCGATCCGGAGGCAAACCTCCCCCTCGGTGGTGAACTTGATCGCATTGCCGGCGAGGTTGACGAGAACCTGCCGGAGGCGGCCGGCGTCGGTCCGCACCCAGAACGGCTCGGACGGCTCGAACGCGAGGCGGAGGGCAATCCCCTGTTGGCCGGCGCGCAACGCGAGCAGCGCGCGCACTTCCCGGCACAATGCTCCGAGATCGACAGGTGCCGGCACGACCTCGAGTTTCCCCGCCTCGATCCGCGACAGGTCGATCAGGTCGTTGACCACGGTGAGGAGATGATTTCCGGCCCCGCTGATCGTTCGCAGCCGCTCCTTTGCCGCCGGTCCGATCGGTTCTTCATCCATCGCGTCGGCCAGACCGATGATCGCATTCAGCGGCGTCCGGATCTCGTGACTCGTCATCGCGAGGAAGTCGGTCTTGGACTGGTTCGCCTCCTCGGCGGCCTGCCGGGCCTGTTCGAGTTCACGCGTGCGCTCGGCGACCCGCCGGTCGAGTTCGGTGTTCTGACGACGAAGCGCGGCATAGCTCGCCTGCAGCCGAGCCGCGAGCCGGTTGAACGCGGAGAACACGAGCGTGAATTCGTCGGCGGTCGGTCCGTCGACGGGGGGGAGCGGTTCGACGGAATTGCGCTCGGCCAGCGCGGTGGTCCCCTGCGCAAAGGTCTCCAGCGGCCGCGAGAGCCGCCGGGCCGCGGCGCGGGCGACCAGGATCGCACCCGCGACGATGCCGGCCATCACCACCGCGAACAGCGCGTAGATCCAGCTCACGTTCGCCAGCGCTGCCAGCAGCGGGCGCTCCGCGATGACGACGATCCCGAACTCCGGTGACCTGACCGCCTCGCCGACATAGAAATTCCGTTCGCCGTCGGCCCCGTAGCGCTCAAACGTGTACCGCTCTCCCGGATGGGCCTTGAGCAGCGCTCCGAGCGGGTCGTGCCGCAGGTGCGCCAATGGCCGCAGGCCCGTCGCGGGATCCGCATAAATGACGCGTCCGCCCGGATCGGCGACGACCAGCGCGACGCCTCGCAGCGCGCTGGCCTGCACGACCGAGCGGCCGAAGTGCTCCACCTCGAGCGAGCCCTCGACGACGCCGCCGAACTGGCCGGCGGGATCGAGCCATGGCGCGCTGACGGCCACAAGGATGTCGGTGCCGAAACCGCGGCCGCGAAAGACGTGCGAGATGTTGGTCCGGCCGTCGCGGCGGGCGGTGGCAAAATATTCGCGGTCCGCGACCGACGTCCTGGCCAGCGCCGGCAGCGAGGCGGCGGGTGAGGTCGCCGTGACGGCTCCCTCGCGGTCTGTCATCAGCATGGTGATGAACGCCGGGTACGCGTGCCGGACCGCCTGGAGAATCGCTTCGTGGTCCGCGGGCGTGCGGCTGGCGAGTTTCGCGGCCGTTTGCAGCGCTGCCCCGTGACTCCGGAAGAACAGGTCCGCCTGCTGGGCGACGCGCTGCGCGGATTCGGCCAGGACCTGACGGTCGCCGTCCTCAGCCAGCCGCCGAAGCATCACCGACATTCCCGCACCGAGGAGGAAGAGCGGCACCAGCGCCAGCGCGAAGACGTAGTCAAAAACGAGGTCCCGCAGGCGCTCGCGACGCGCCGTCCTCGCCTCGATCCAGTGTCCGAGTTGCGTGTCTCGCGCGAGAAAGTGGGCGGTCACGACCGCGCCCAACTGATTCACTGCCAGTTTTGTCACGATGATCAGCGCGAAGGGGCGCGGCAGATTGGCGGCGGCGAGATCGAACCAGAGCAGCAGCGGCATCCCGGCGACGAGCCAGAAGGCGAGATCGGTGAGGGCGGCGTGTCGCGTCGTCCAGGTCCGGCTGGTGGAAAGCCAAAGTGCCTCCAGTCCGACGACCACGATGAGGAAGGGGTGACCGAGCCACCATAACGTCGGCAGATACGCCGCGGCGGCGGCCGCGACCGCCCATCCCGGGTTCGCCACGAGCACGAGCGGCATGTAAACGAACGGCCCGAGGAGCAGCGCAATCCCGCCGGGTCCCGTGATCGGCAGGAAATCAAGCGCGGCGGCCGCAGCCATCAGCACCAGGATTCTCGCGGTTCGGGACATGGGCGGGGAAGCTGGAGGCGACGTCAGGCCGGGACCGACTGCGGCACGACGTCGGGGCGCGGCCACCGGACGTAGAACGTCGCGCCGCGGCCGACCTCGCTCTCCGCCCAGATGCGACCGCCACTTGCCCGGACGAGACGGGCGACAAGGGAGAGGCCGAGACCCAGCCCGTCCGCACCGGCGGCCGTTTCGAGTCGCGAGTATTCGCGGAAAAGCCGGTCGACCTCGCGCGCGTCGAATCCGACTCCGTTGTCGCGCACGTAGAGGATCACGCTGTCTTCGCTCGGCGCGCTGCCGACTTCCACCTGCGGCTTTTCCTGATCGGCCGAGAACTTCGCGGCGTTGGTCAGGAGGTTGAAGAACACGCGGTCGATCAGGGCGCCACTGATGGCCACTTCGGGGAGGGGGTGAATCGTGAACGTGGTGCGCGGATTCGGGGCGAGATCCCGGACATGCGAGACGAGATGCCGGAGCACGGGAGCGGGATCGATCGGCTGGACCGCCTCGCCCCGACCGTCGTGCACCTCGCGCGCCAACTGGAGGATGTTGGTGATCATCTCCGACATCCGGTACGCCGCCTTGTGGGCGTGCCCGATCATTGTCTGGGCGCCGGGCGAAACCTCGGCGACGCCCTCGTGGAGAAGGTCGAGGTAACCCTTCATGACGGTGAGGGGCGACCGCAGGTCGTGGGACACGAAGCTCGCATACGAGAGCAGGAGCGTGTTCGCCTCCTCCAACTGGCGGGTCCGTGCGCGCACCCGTTCCTCCAGGCGTTCGTTCAGCCGTTGCAGGGCTTCGCGCGCCTGTACTTCGGCCGTCACGTCGTCGAAGATCAGCATCGCGTGGCGCCGGCCACCGTCGGGCACGGGCGCCGAGCGGATCTGGAGAATCTGCTCCGTCGGGCCGTGCGGGCGTCGCAACTCGCGGGGCGCGGGTTGCTCCTCCGCGAGCGTCAGCCGGATGATGTCGGCGATGGCATCCCGCTGCGGGAACTGGTTGCCGATCCGGGTGCCCGCCAGGGGTCGGTCCGCCGCGGTGCCGAAGGTCGTGTCCGCCTGGCGGTTGGCGGCGAGAATCGTGCCCTGTTCGTCGACCAGGAGGATCGCGGCGGGGGACAGCTCATACAATTGCTGGAACCGGGCCCGTTCCTCCGCGATGGCGCGAAAGCGGTTGAGCGACGCGATCGTCCGGACGCGGGCCCGGACCTCGTCGCGGGAGCATGGCTTGGTGACGAAGTCGTCCGCTCCGGCCCGCAGACCCCGGAGTCTCGACTGCTGGTCGTGCAGCGCCGTCACGATGACAATGGGAATCCGGCTGATGGTGGAATCCTCCCGGATAAGCCGGCAAACGCCGTAGCCGTCGATCTCCGGCATCATCACATCGAGCAGGATCAGGTCGGGCCGAAGCTCTCGGGCCTTGTCGTAGGCCTCGCGTCCGTTGGCGGCAAAGTGGAGTTCGTACCCGTCGGCGGAGAGAAAACCCTCCATCGTCGCCAGGTTGATTGGCTCGTCATCGACAATGAGAATGCGCGGGGTCATGGCATGGATCGGCATGGGACAGGAGTCCGCGTCAGGCCACCGCCGCCTCCGGGCGGCACGCGACCGGGAGCGGGATGACGATGGTGGTGACAAGTCCGCTCGAGTGTTCGGCGGCGCTGAACCGCAGATCCCCGCCGTGAGACCGGAGCAGCACCCGCGCGGTGGCGAGACCGAGGCCCATTCCGGGAATCTCGCCCGTGAACTGACTCTGCACCTGCCAGTAGGGACGGCCGAGCTGGGCGAGCACGTCGGGGGGCGGTACCGGCCCCGGAGCGAAGCAGCGCAGCTCGAGCATGCCGTCCAGTTGGTGCACGTCGAGGGTCAGCCCGGCCGTCGCGGCCGTGCTGAACTTGAGGTAATTCTCGCAGACCTCCATCAGCACCGGCCGGAGCACCGCGAGCGTGTGTCCGGTCGTGCCGGGGGCATCCTCCGTCGAAAGCATCAGGCTGTGCAGGCCGATGTCGTGCGCGACGGTCCGGACCAATTCGACGAGCGAGCCGGTACCGGCCGGAACGGGCGGCTTGGCCTGGCGGAAGAGGGCTTCGTGATACGAGAGGATGTCGAGCAGCGACGTTTCGAGCCGGCGCGCGCTTTCCTGCGCGATGCCGAGAAGGGAAGCCGCCTCCGGGTCGTGCTTCATGCCCTTGCTGTCGGCGACGAGATCGAGGACATTCCCGAGACCGTTGAGCGGCGTCCGGATCTTGTGAAAGACCATGTGCTGGAACGTCCAGGTCTCCAGGTCGCGCCGCACCTGTCCGGTGCGATCGGTGAACTTCAACAGCAACTCCCGCGTGCCGGATTTACCTGCCTGGAGTTCGACGTCGAACCATCGCGCGGCAACGTAGTCGTTTTCCGGCTGGAAGAGCGCGAACGACGTGCCGGGCTGGAAACTCCCGGTGCGCAGGACGTCCCAGGCACCGGCCGGTTCGCAGCGAAAATGCCGGCCAAGCGCGGTCGCGGTGTCGAAGCCGCTGCCGGAGGGGAGGCCGAACACTTCGCGCGCGCGGGCGTTCGCGAAAACCAGTCCGCCGCGGGCGTCTACGAGCACCACCGGTTCGACCGAGCGGTCGAGCAGCCACCGGAGCCGTTCGCGCTCATGTCCCAGCGTGCGATAACGGTTCAGGCGCAGGATCGTCGCGATCTTCGCGCGAAGCTCCGCCAAATCACACGGTTTGCGCAGGAAGTCGTCAGCGCCGGCATCGAGCGCCGCCACGGTTGCGTTGGAGTGTTCGGCTGCGGACAACACGATGATCGGAATCTCGCGAAGTCCGGCATCGGATCGAACTTCCGTGCAGACATCGTAGCCGGTGAGGTCCGGCATCATCAGGTCGAGCAGGATCAGATCCGGATGGTGGCGGCGGGCCGCCGCGATCGCCTCACGGCCGCTGGCGGCTTCCTCCACCGCGAACGGCCCGGCGCGCTCGACCAGGTCGCGCAGCACCGTGCGCGTGGCCTCGTCGTCGTCGACGACAAGGACGGTTCGGGTCGGCTTCATGAGGTTGGCAGGCTGGAGGGTTGGGCGCCGGCGGGAAGTTCGACCAGCCCGAGGCGGACGGCATGAAGGGTGAGTTGGGCGATGGAACGGAGACCGGTGCGCCGCACGATGCTCGCCCGGTGGTTTTCCACGGTGCGTACGCTCAGGCCGAGTTCCGCCGCGATTTCCTTTGACGATTGGCCGGCGGCCATCCCGCGGAGAACGTCGCGTTCGCGCGCCGAAAGCTCCGTGTGCAGGCGGAGCCGCTCCGGGTCGCCGGCGATTCGCTGCACCGTGCCCGCGAGAGCAGGCCCAAGGTACGTCTGGCCGCTCGCCACGGCCGAAAGCGCCGCCTTGAATTCCGTGAAACTGGCGGTCTTTTCGACATAACCGCTCGCCCCGGCCGAGAGCGCCTCGCGAACCGCGAGTTCGGTCGTGTTGGCGGAAAAAACCAGCACCCGCGCCGGGGGATCGGTCCGGACCTGGCGGAGGAAATCCAGTCCCATGCCGCCGAGCAGCATCCAATCGAGGACCACCACGTCAGGTCGACACGCGTCCGACACCCGCAAGGCTTCGGCAACACTCCCCGCCTCTCCCACGACGGTAAACCCGGAGGTGGCGCCAATATAGGCGACGAGCATCTCCCGGATCGCGGTCTGGTCTTCCACGACCATGACCCCGATCCGCCCAGGTGCGCCGTCAGCTGAGTGTCGCATCTGGACAGAATACGGAAACCACGCGTCAAACCTGAATGAGTAGTTTCCGTCATTCGCAGCGGTTTTCGCCGTGCTAATACTTCGGTGATTAGAGGCGGGCCGAGGGCTTAGAAGGCGGATGAATACGGGAGTCTCTCCTCTATAGGTTGGCCGCATATAATGACGGGCCGGGCGCCGCACGATCGTTCGGTTCATGGCGTCGTGGCGGGGACCGCATCAGCTGCGGCAATCTGGGAAAGCGCCGAGGGCTCGAGCAGGCGGTCGATGTTCAGCAGCATTTTCACCTCGCCCCGGATCTTGGCGACCCCGAGGAGATACTCGGTGGTGACGACATGACCGAACTCCGGCGTGGGTTCGATGTCGCGAGCGCCGACGGTCGACACCTCCTCGACGCTATCGACGATCAACCCCATCTGGAGACCGCGGGAGGATGCCAGCGTGATCGTGACGACGACGATGCAGGTCCGGTCGTCGTGGCCGGCGTCCAGTCCGAATTGGACCCGCAGGTCAAGGACCGGGATGATGCGCCCGCGGAGGTTGATCACGCCCTTGACGTGGGCGGGAAGTTGCGGGACCGGAGTGACCTTCTGGTAGCGGATGATTTCGCGGACCTTGATCACCGGGATGCTGTAGCCCTCGCGGGCGAGCGTGATCGTCAGGTATTTTCCGGGCACGGCGACCGCACCGGCGGCTGGAGTGGCGAGTGAGTTCATGGATGTCAGCAGTCCTGGAAGTGGAGGTTTTCGGTCGCACCATTGGCCCGGGCGACGGGGGCCGCGTTGCGATGCGGGTGGCGGGCGGTCACGAGCGTTCGGCCCTCGATCGCCCGGCCGATCCAGCGGCCGCCGTTGGGCTTGCCGTGGGCGGAGGCGGGGAGGGCGATTTCGCCCGCGGTTTTCGGCGACGCGGCGGGCGGCCGCCGCCGCTCGATCAAGTTCATGAGTCCGCCGACCGCTTCACGCATCACCGCCGACTGCGCGTTGAGTTCCTCGGCGGCGGCGGCGGTTTCCTCGGCCGTACCGGCATTCGCCTGCGTGACCTTGTCCATCTGCCCCACGGCGGAGTTCACCTGGCCGACGCCCTGCGTCTGTTCGTCCGACGCGGTCGCGATCTCGGCGACCAGCGTGTCGACGCGCCGGGTCTTCTCGACGATCTGCGACAACGATTGGGCAACCTTGGCTGAGATGGAGACCCCGCGGTCGCTCCTGGAGATCGCGACCTCGATTTGCGCGGCGGTTTCCTTCGCCGATTGCGCCGAGCGCTGGGCGAGATTGCGGACCTCGTCGGCCACGACGGCGAAACCCTGCCCGGCGTCCCCGGCGCGCGCGGCTTCGACAGCGGCGTTGAGCGCGAGGATGTTCGTCTGGAATGCGATTTCGTCGATCGTCTTGATGATCTTCGAAATGTCGTTCGAGGAGCCTTTGATTTCGTCCATCGCCCGCTTCATCTCGAGCATCTCCGTTTCCCCGGTCTCGGCCGCAAGTCGCGTCTGGCTCGCGAGGTCGCGGGCCTGCCGGGCATTTTCGGCGTTGCGCTTGCTCATGCTCGAAACCTCTTCCAGCGATGCGCTCGTTTCCTCGAGGCTCGCCGCCTGTTCACTCGAGCCCTCGGCGAGTGACTGGCTCGACGCGGACACCTGGTTGGCGGCCGACGCAACCTGGGAGGCTCCTGAGGCCAGGGTGTCGCCGGCGGTGCGCAGGCTGCGGTTAACGCCCCGCATGATGGCATAGGCGATCAGCGCGCCGACCAGCAGAGCGGCGCCCACGCCGAAGAGGATAAACCGGTTGGTGGCGGAAATTTCCTTCACGATCGCATTGCCGGTCGCGAGGCCGGTGGTGCGGTTGTAATCGACGAGCTTCTGGAGGAGCGCGTCGTACTTCTCGAACACCGGGTCGGCCGACTCTGTGAACAGCTTCAGGGCTTCGGCGTTCGTTTCCTCGAGACACAAGCCCGTGACCCCGTCGATGACCTTGATGTAGGCAGCGCGCGCCTGGATTGCCGAATCGTACAGCGCCCGGTCCTCCGCGTGATGGATCGTCGCTTCGTACTGGCGGTACAGCTCCGTGATTCTCTGGCCCACGGCGCGGTCGCGGGCGACGATGGTGCGGCGCCCGGCGAGGTCGGGCGTCAAAAGCATCTTTTCCGCGAAGGCGTAGCGTTCACGGACATCCGATTGAATCCGGGTCATGATCCCGACGCCCGGCAGGCTGTCGGTGGCGAGGGAGTCCGAATGCCGTTGGATGACGAGCGTACGGGAGTACGCGAAAGCCCCGATGGCGAGGGTGATGAAAAGTACGGCGGAAAAGCCGAAGGTGATACGTTGGCCGATGGTCCAGTGTTTCATGAGCGTTGAAGCCGGCGACATCGCCACCAACGAAAAGCGGGATGTCCGCCCGGCGTGCCACGAGACTATCGGATTCGCCGGTCGGAGTCGCGGGAGCAGAACTACTCAACGCCCCTGGTTCAGGTGCGGCTCAGCCGAACAAGCTAAGAAACGGCGCGACTGTCCGTGGTAATGGAGCGATGAATGATCTCGGCCGGTTAAAACAGGTTCGCGCGTGTCTCCGGCGCGCCGTAGAGAGGAATTCATGACCACGCGTTTCGTTTCGGGATGGATGGCGTTCGTATTCGTGGCGGCCGCGTTGGCGGCGTCACCACGGGATGCGCAATGGGAGCAGGTGCGGGACGCCCGCCAGAAGGGACTGCCCAAATCCGCGGTGGCGGCGCTCGAACCGATCATCGCCGGTGCCATGGCGGACAAGGCGTATCCCGAAGCAATCAAGGCCATCGCCGAGAAAGTGGCATTCGAGGGGGAAATCCAGGGCAACCGCGCGGAGGAAAAGATCGTCCGGTTTCAGACGGAACTCGACAAGGCGCCGGCCCCGATGAAACCGGTGATGGAGGCAATCCTGGCGCACTGGTACTGGCAGTATTTTCAGCAGAACCCCTGGCGATTCCTGCAGCGAACCCAGACGGCGGTGTCGCCGGGGCCGGACATCCAGACCTGGGACCTCGCGCGAATCCTGGCCGAGATCGACCGGCACTTCACCGCGGCGCTCGCGAACGAGAAGGAACTGAAGGCGACGCCGATCGCCGACTATGACGCGCTGCTCACGAAGGGGACAGTTCCGGACGATTACCGGCCGACGCTGTTCGACTTCCTCGTCTACGACGCGCTGTCATTTTACCAGACGGGCGAGCAGGGCGTGACTATCGCCGAACAGACCTTCGAGGTGACGGCCGACAGTCCGGTGTTCGGAACGGTGAGGCAGTTCCTGGCCTGGCCTCCCGAAACGACGGATCCGA
>DASZYH010000323.1:0-8945 GCA_035545515.1 Opitutaceae bacterium | reverse complement strand
ACACGCTGTCCGACGTCGGACAGCCGCGTCGGACACGCACCCCAGGATGTTGGACAGGGGTCGGACATCATGTCCGACATCCTCGCCCGGTCGGACATCCGGGCATGTCGGACATCACGGTCGGACGCGCTTCCGGGGTGTCGGACACCGGTCGGACACGATGTCCGACATTGTCCGACGACAACCTGCACCGCGCGGTGAGGGCACCGCGCCCACAGCCGATGCTCGGCGTGTCGCGTAGCAGGATAAGCGTCCGGCCGGGGTCCCTGGTTGGGTGTGTTGATGGCCACCAATGGTGGCTCATGGTGACCATGAGCATGCGCCAATGGTCACCCTTTGCCTTACGTGGGCTGCCCGTTTGCCGGCCGCAATGGCGTATCAGGCCGTGAGGGTCTGTCCGCTTTCAGGGTCTCTTAGCGGGCGGCTCCGGAGTCGGACAGCAGGGTGGTAGAGTAGCGCACAATGGACTGGCTTCTCCGCGGGCTCCGCGTTCTCCGCGTGAGACTGAGTTTTCCGCCCGGCGGAAAACTGAAAGGCTGAGCTTGAAACGCGCCGATGGCGGGTGGCGTCCGCAAGCGGACCGCCTACGGATCTCGGCGTGATGCCGCGATCGGAAATGCTGACAGGCGGAAATGCTGAAAATCGGAAGTGGTGGAATGCGATGTCCTCATCGCGTTGGTCGGGGCAGCCCGATGAGGACATCGGGCTCCACCGGCGGAGCCTCCGGCGCTCGGGTTCTCTGGCATTCTGGCCCGCTGGCGGGCCGGGGCGGCGAACGGAGTCGCGCGCCCTACCCGCCGCTCAGCGGCGGATTTCAGCGTTTCAGTTTTTCAGGATTTCAGCGTTTCGCTGGGCGTCAGCCCAGCGGCCGTTGGGCATCAGGCGCTTGGGGGGCGTGCAAAAACCGGGTTGACAGGGACGGCGGGGGCTTCAGCTTCTTCCCTCCTTTTCAAGCATGAGCACGACCGAACAGAAGCAGCAGACTCCCACGCCCGCGGAGATCCCGTTCACCCAGCCGCAGGCGATGAGCCGCTATGTCACCGACACCGGAAAGATCCTGCCGCGCAAGTACACCGGTCTCTCGGCCAAGCATCAGCGCGCCGTCACGCGCACGCTGAAGCACTCCCGGAACATGCTGCTCGCGCAGTAAGTTCCCGGCACGTCGCGACCGCCCATCGTCTTTCAGGCCGGAGTCATCTCCGGCCTTTTTCGTGCCCAAAACGATCCCGTGAGGTGAGCACAATGGAGCGAAGCGAGATCGGCGATGGACGGAAATGGGCGGGTATGGACATGAATGGACGCACGGCGGCTCAGCCGCACCGAAGTGAGAAAAGCTCCTGGAGCAGCCCCGCAGAAATTCGCGGGGCCCAAGGAAGCTTCCTTCGCCGAGCGCTTCCGCCTTCGCACTGGGCTCCGGCGGACAAGACGGCGGCCAAGGGACCCTCCTCCGCCCAAGCGCTACCGGCGGGCAAACTGGCCGCCCTACCCCCCCGCAGATTGCTCATGGTAGGGCGCGGAATCTTTCCGCGCCTCGTGGCTCGGGATTCGTGTTCCTTCGGGTGGGTTCGGGGTGCAATCATGGTTCCGGCTGAGAAATGAAGGCTGAAAAATCCACCCGCGTGTTCGCGCCGACGGCGCGCAATCTGGTGTTGCTGGCCCGCCGGCTCCAGGCGGGGGAACTCGTCGCGGCGCCGACCGAGACAGTGTACGGGCTGGCGGCGAACGCGTTCGACGCGAAGGCGTGCCGCCGGATTTTCACCGCGAAGCGCCGGCCCGCGACCGATCCGCTGATCGTGCACCTTTTCTCGGCCGCGCAACTGCCGGACGTCTGCGTGCCCAACGAGGCGGCGCGCCGGCTCGCGGCGGCCTTCTGGCCCGGGCCGTTGACGATCGTGCTGCCGCGGACCGCGGCGATCCCGGACGTCGTGACCGGCGGCCGCGACAGCGTGGCCGTCCGGATGCCGGCGCATCGCCTCTTTCGCCGGCTGCTGAAGCTCGCGGGCGTGCCGCTCGCGGCGCCGAGCGCGAATCCGTTCGGGTACGTGAGCCCCACCACCGCCGGACACGTCCACGAGGGACTCGGCCGGCGGATTGGCTACATCCTCGACGGCGGGCCCACGCCGATCGGACTCGAGTCGACGATCGTGGATCTGCGCGATGAGCGGCATCCGCGGCTGCTACGGCCGGGGGCGGTCACGCGCGCGGATCTCGAGCGCGTGCTCAAGCGGCCGGTGGCGGCGGCGAAACCGGCGCGGGCCGCCGGGAACACGGCGCAGGTCGCGCCGGGGATGCTGAAGCGGCATTACAGTCCGCACACGCCGATCGAGCTGCACGAACGGCTGCGCGCGAGGGAGAGTGCGAAGGAGGCGTTCGTATTTTTCCGTCGGCCGATGGGCGGACGGCACGCGGCGAACATCTTTTGGCTGGATCCGCGGGGTGACGTGCGCGCGGCGGGTCGGCGGTTGTTTGCGCTGCTGCGGCAGCTCGATCGGGCGGGTTATGCCCGGCTGCATGTCGAGCTCGCGCCCGGCGACGGGTTGGCCGAGGCGATCAATGATCGGCTGCGGCGGGCGGCGGCGCGGTAGGTAGAAGAGCGGAAGGGCGCGAAGGCGGAGGGTGAAACGCGAAAGGTGGAACGCGATGTCCTCATCGCGTTGGTCGAGGCAGCCCGATGGGGACATCGGGCTCCACCGGCGGGAAATGCTGAAATCCTGAAACGCTGAAATCGGAAGCGGTCGGCTTGCTAACGGTCGGCCGCTACAGCAAGCAGTTCCGCTCGCTGGCGCTCGCAACCACGGGCGGAGGCATCGATCGAAGCACCAACGACCAAATACCAAGAACCAACTCCCAACTACGAACTACTAACTACTCAAATCCGGCTCACTTCTCCTGCTCGCCGTCGTTCTTGCTCATGACGACGTAGTAATCCTTGTACGACTTGTCGTAGTACTGCGCGTAGTAGTAGCCGGAGACGGCGAGATTCAGGCCGTTGAGGACGGCGCCGAAGTTCGGGACGTTCGAGTCGAGGAGGCGCTTGGCGGCGAACTGCGCGGCCTTGCGGCGGACCTTGTTGAAGAAGATCGTGAAGATCGAGCCGTCGACGAGCGGGAGGATGATCAGCGCATCGCTCACGGCCGCGAGCGGCGGGGTGTCGATGAAGATCCGGTCGTAGCGCTTGCGCAGGTCCGAGAGCATCAGCTCGAAGCCCTTGCTGTTGAGGATCTGCGTCGGGTTCTTCGCGCGGCCGCCGGAGGGCAGCACGTCGAGGTTGTTCTGCACGGTCTTGACGATCACGTCGTCGATCGCGGCCTTGCCCGCGCAGATGTCGATCACGCCCCGGAGATTTTCCAGGCGGAACGACTTGTGGATGTTCGGCTTTCTCAGGTCGCAATCGACCACGAGGACCTTCTCCCCGTGGGCGGCGAACGTGAGCGCGAGATTCGTCGTCGTGAACGACTTGCCCTCACCCGGAATCGTGCTGGTGGTGAGGATACACTTGGCGTTCTTGCTCTCGTCCTTCAGCCGCAGGCTGGAGTGGAGCGTGAGGAACGCCTCGGCCACCTGCCGGTCGGCGTTGTTCGACACGATCTGCGCCTTCTCGATCTGCTCGAGCTTCTTGATCTCGGGGATGACGCCGATCAGCGGCAGGCCGACGACGCCCTCGATGTCGAACGAGCTCTTCACGCGGTCGTCGATGAACGCGACGAAGAAGGCGAAGGCCAGGCCGAGGCCGAGCCCGCCGACGACGCCGAGGCCGAGGTTGAGCGAGACGTTGGGCGAGATCGGCTTGTTCACCGGGCTCGGCACGGCGCGGTCGACGATGCGTGCGTTCTGGGTCGAGATGTCGCGCGACATCGTCGTCTCGGTCTGCCGGGTGGTGATATTGGTGAGAATCGCCTCCTGGATCTGGAGCTCGCGCTGCATGTTCTCGTAATCGAGCGCGGCGTGGTCAACCTCGAGGGACTCCTGCGTGCGGCGCTTCAGCTCGGCCTGGTCCTGCTTGTAGGCCTCGAGGGCGGCCTGGTAATCGGACTCGACCTGGGCGCAGGCGGAATCGATCGCGAGGTTGAGTTCGCGCTGGATCTGGTTGTACGAGCTGCGCGCCTCGATCATCTTCGGGAACTTGGCGCGGTAGCGGCTCGCGAGCTGCTGGATCTCGACGTTCTGGGCGGCGAGCTGCTTGAGGAGCTCGACGATCGTCGGCTGCGTGGCGATGAAGGGAAGCTGGGTGAGGTCGCCGTTGGCCTTGCGGATTTCCTGGATCTGGGCGCGGCGGTTGGCGGCGGCGTTGAGCGCGATGCCGGCCTTCGTGACCTCGAGGTTGATCGCCTTCAACGACTCGCTGACGATGTCCTTGCGCTGGTCGAGCGACACCATGTTGTGCTGCTCCTTGTACTTCTGGAGATCGCCGGCGAGGCGCTCGACGAGCTTCTGCTGCTTGTCGACGGTGCCGCGGAGGTCGTCGACGGCCTTGACCGCCTCGTTGGAGCGGAGCGACGTGTTGTACTCGAGGTACGCGTCGGCGAACATGTTCGCGATCTTCGCCGCGACCATCGGGTCCGGGTGATCATAGGCGATCCAGACCATCAGCGTGAGGCGCTGGGGAATGACGTGGCGGTTGAGGGTGAGCAGCCGGATGATGTTCGGCGTCTCGTTGCCGGCCTTCTGGTACGGCGCGAGGAAAGCGCGGAGGTCGTCGCCCCTCAGCCGGTCGGCGACCGACTGGATGATGGACGCGCTCTCGATGATCTTGACCTGGGTGTTGAGGTCCTCGGCGGAGCGGACCTCGGTGTCGACCACCTGCTGCCCCGGAATGATCGTCGGATCGCGCCGGAAAATCTGCACCGTCGCGGTGGACTGGTAGATCTTCGGCTTGCTCAGCGTGTAGACCAGCGCGCTGGAGAACACGACGAGGAACACCACGACGATATACCAGATGCGCTCGCGGACGATCAGGAGGTAGTCCTGGAACGTGCGCTGGACGGTGTTGGTCTCCGCCTCGCCGCCATACCCGTAGCCATATCCAACCGCCGAATACCCGGCGTAATTGCCGCCGCCGTATCCGTATGCCCCGCCCTCCCGGGGCGTTTTCGTCTCCATATCAGAAGCCATGTGTTTTTAAATTAGAGGATCCGCTCCGGCACGTAGACGATGTCGTCCGGCTGGAGCATGACCGGGTCGGTGCCGCTCTTCTTCGTCATCGCGTCCACGTCGACAACCGTCGTCTGCGGATCACCGTTCGAATCGCGCCGGGTGAGGCGGACGTGCTTCAGGTCGGCGAGACGGGTCTGCCCCCCGGCGAGGGAGATCGCGTCGACGATCGACAGTCCCCGCTCCTGCGGGAACTGGATCCGGCCCTGGTTGGTGACGGAGCCGATGACATTCACGGTGCGCTCCGCATATTTGAGCACCGTCAGGGTCACCTGCGGGTTGACGATATAGTCACGATCATACAGCGCGCGGATCATCTCCTCCGCCTGGTGGACGGTCTTGCCCTTGACGCTGACGGTGCCGATCAGCGGAAGCGTGACCGTGCTTTCCTGGGAAATGCTCAACCCGTCCGCCTGCTTGTTGATATCCTCCTCCTGGAAAACCTGCACGCGGATGACGTCCTGCGGCTGGAGAATATAATCAGCACGGGCCTCGGCGAAGACGGCGACCGGGCCGCCAGCGGACTTATCCGTCTGATCTTGCGCGAATGCCGGGAGGAGGACCGTGAGGGAGACGAGAAGAGCGAGGGACCGCAAGACCGGGAAATTCATGGCAGCAAAAAGGCGGAAGAAGACCGACGATCTTCTTCCGCCCAAAGCTGGTCAAGCTGTGTCTCGCTAATCAGTAGCGGAAATTGGCGGCGACGCTCAACACGTTGTTGTTGAATTCGCTACCCGCGATATCCGTCTTGTAGTTGCGGTACGTGTACGCGCCAACGAGGCGAAGGTTCGCATTGATCGTGTAGGCGCCACCGATGGTGCCCTCCCAATAATCGTCGGTGCGGTTGCCCGGGCCGGTCAGGCCGTAGTAGGTGATGCCGCGATAGCTGAGGCCGACGTTCACGCTGAACTCCTCATTGATCTTGGTCGTGACGAGCACGTTGCCGGTGAGGTTCTTCTGCTGCTGGCCCTGCGGAGCGGTGCCGAAGTCGTTCGTCGCGCCGAACTGGACGGTGGTCTTGGGCGAGAACTCGTAGGCGAAGCTGGCATCGAGACCGAACAGGTTCTGGTTCGACTGATTGCCGGAGAAACGGCGCTCCGTGTAACCCACGCGGAACGTACCGGTCAGCTTCGGGGTGAACTCACCGCGCGCGCCGATGTTGTAGAAGTTGTCGGTCGAATCGAGGGCCGAGCCGGACTTGGCCTGGAAGTCATGATACTGATAGCCGAGGCTCAGGTCGACCTTCGGGGTCCACTTGTAATAGAAATTCACCGGGACGGTGAACTGGTCGTTCGAGATGTAGCCGGCCGGATGATAATACTCGTGGCGGTACTGCACGGCCGCGCCGATCGCGGTGATCTCGCTCACGCCGACTTCGCCGTTCGCGTCGGCCGTGCCGATGTCGCGGCGGATGAGCCGGCCGGTGTCCGCAGCGCGCACGTCGACAGTGTTCTGGTTGAGCTCGTGGTAGCCGGCATCGAAGCCCATCTTCATCTTGCCGTCATCGTAGCGGGTCACGAAGTCGCCCTGGAACAGGTTCGTGTTGAGACCGCTGTGCTGGGTGTACATCGAGAAGTTGTCGGCCAGCGTGAGGGAGCCCTGGGTCTGGGCATTCTTGCCGAAGTCGAGCTCGAGGCCGGGGGTCACGTCGAAAATCGTGTCACTCGTCTTCGAGTTCGAGAGGAAGATATTGTCGTCAGCTCGCACACCCACCACTCCGGTGGCGAAGAGCTCGGCGCCATCGCCGACCGCCATAAACGGGGCGGCGCGTCCAACGGCGACGATCGATGCAGTAATAAGCGCAAAACGAATCGATTTGTTCATGGCGTGCAGTGAAGAGTGGTCGGTGTTCTGTGGTATTGTTGGTGACTTGGGAAGTGAGAAATTGTCAGACGTTTACACCATGGTGCGCACGATGCCGGCTGATAGTGGGAGCTTACGCATTCAGCGTAAGAGGCCGAAAGCAGAACGGGTTCAGCACGGTTTGGCAACCTTAAATCCATCCCCCCTCGAATACCCACATTGCTAGGTAAGAGCGGCCACAGACGGCATTACCATAGGCGCGAAGTGTGTCATATTGCCGTTGGATTGCACTCAATTTGCCGCCGGCGCAGCGCTCACCGCGCGAGATGCCGAAGCTCGCGCAGGAGCCGCTCATTTTGCTCGCGCGTGCCGACCGTGACGCGGACCCATTCGGGCAGCCCGTACGACTTGACCGGCCGCACGATGATGCCCGCGCGCTGGAGCGTCTCAAACACCCGCGAGCCGTCGCCGACCTTCACGAGCAGGAAATTCGCGACGCTCGGAACGGTTTCGAAACCGATCTCGCGGCAACCCTGCTCGAGCAGGTCGAGTCCTTCGCGATTGGCGGTCACGCAGCGGGTCGTGAAGTCCGCGTCGTCGAGCGCGGCAAGGGCGGCGGCCTGCGCGATGGCGTTCACGTTGAACGGCTGGCGGACGCGGTTGAGCAGCGCGCAGAGTTCCTGGCTCGCATAGCCGTACCCGATGCGGAGCGAGGCGAGGCCGTAGACCTTGGAGAAGGTTCGCAGGCAAACCACCTTCCGGCCCTCCGCGATCAACGGGCGCAGATCCGGGGCGTCGGCCACGTACTCGGCGTAGGCCTCGTCGAAGACGGTCACGACGTGATCGGGCAGCGCGCGGGCAAAGGCGTTCAGCTCGGCGGCGGTGTTCGCCGTGCCGGTCGGGTTGTTCGGGCTGCAGACGAACACCAGCCGCGTGCGCGGCGTGACGGCGGCGGCGAGGGCCCGCAGGTCGTGCCGCCAGTCCCGCAGCGGCACTTCGACGGCCCGGGCGCCGAACAGCAGCGTGACGAGCTTGTAGACGACGAACGCCGGTGTCGCCATGACGACCTCGTCGCCCGGCCGGAGGAAGGCGTGGCCGAGCAGCTCGATGAGCTCGTTCGAGCCGTTGCCAACGACGAACTGTTCCGGCGACAGCAACCAGCGGGCGGCCAGTTTCTGCCGCAACTCGAAGCAGCCGCCGTCCGGGTAGAGTTCGCCCTGGTCGAGCGCGCGCTTCGCGGCGGCGACGGCCTTCGGCGAAGGGCCGAAGGGATTCTCGTTCGAAGCCAGCTTGACGATGCCCTCGGGATCGAGGCCGAGCTCGCGGGCCACGTACTCGATGGGCTTGCCGGGTTCATATACCGGCTGGGTGAGGACCGCCGGATTCGCGAGCTCGCTATAGTTCATCCCGAAACTCGAATCGATTCCGCGTCACGGCGAAAGCCCGAAATCCCCGGGGGCGAATCGTAGTTCCGAATCGATTTGAGTCGCACAGTCGTGTGCGCGGGTCCCTTGGCCGCCCGAGGTGGAGACCGATGTCCTCATCGGGCTGATCGTATCGGCTGACTGAGTCGCAAGGCAGGGTGTCTCGCGAAGGGGGCGAAGGAAAAAAAGGAGGGAAAGCGGTTTGATGTAGGCGGGGTGCCCCCACCCCGCGAGGCGAACGGGACGCATTTTCCCGCGCGCGGTGCGCGGTGAGGTCACCGCGCCGACAATAAGGCATCACTGACATTTGAGGCGCGGAAGGGACCCGCCTTCGCTGAAGCTACGGAGGGCAGGACTCCGCGCCCTACCTCTCAAACCTCATTTTGTCCGGCTTGGGACACGCACCCACTTCATGCCGGCGGCTTCGGCGGCGCGCATGCCGGGTTCGGCATCCTCGAACACGAGGCATTGCGCCGGCGGCACGCCCATGCGCTTCGCCGCGAGCAGAAACATGTCGGGCGCCGGTTTGCCGTGTTCGACATCCTCCGGCGTCACCACGACTTTGAA
>DASZYH010000322.1:0-2728 GCA_035545515.1 Opitutaceae bacterium | reverse complement strand
CCAGGGCGGGGCCGTTCGGCTGCGCCCTGGCTTGTTGTTGACGTGATGGCCCGAGCCGCCGGGACAAACCGGCACGGCGGAATGGCGAACCAGCTCCAGCCGAACGCGTCGATAGAAGCATGAACTCGATAACTACCTCCGGTCGGTTTCATTCCAGAATTGTCGCCGCTGTCGGCGGCCTCGCCGCGGCGCTGTTGATGTGCAGCGGCTGCGTCCATCATCCGATTATCGTCCAGACTCCCGCCCCGACGGTGATCCAGGCTTCGACTCCCGCTCCTGCCGAGGCCGCGCCGAGTCCGGCCCAGCCGCCCGTCATTGTGGTGAACCAGCCGCCCCCTGCACCGCTCCAGGACAGCATGTCTCCGCAGCCATCGTCGCAGGACGTGTGGATCAAGGGCTACTGGGCCTGGCGGGACAACCAGCAGCAGTGGGTGCCGGGCCACTGGGAAGTCCCGCCTCATCCGGGCGCGACCTGGATTCCCGCCCGCTGGGAACAACGCGGCAGCGACTACGTGTTCATCGACGGGTACTGGCAATGACCAGGGCGGTTTAGCTTGAGTCGTAGCCGCCGGTATGGCGCGGAGCCATGGTTCGATGTAGGGCGGGGTCGCCTGACCCCGCCTTTGTTTAGACCCTACGTTCCTGTAGTCCGTGCATTCCTGTAGGCGCGGTGAGGTCACCGCGCGGGATGATGCGCCCGTTCCGCCTCGCGCGGTGAGGGCACCCCGCCCACATCAATCGGCCCGATGTCACCATCGGGCTGGATCTCTCGAATCTGGCTGAACCGGGCAACGCGATTGGGACATCGCGTTCCACCCGTTCGTAGTCCCGCGTTGATCGCCTGATCCCGGCAAAAAAATGCGGTCGGCTCCGGGAGGGCCGACCGCACCGGGGAGTGCTGAACGGGAGTTCAGCGAACCTCGTAAATTTCCACCAGCGCCACGCCGGTGCTCTTGTTCACGCCCGTGACGTGCGCGGTGTAAACGCCCGGCGGGAGCGTGGCGATGATCGCACTGTCGTGTGAGCCGTGCTCCAGCCGGAACGCGCCGACGCGATCGGACGCGTTGTCCATGTCGGTCTCGGTTTCGGCATCCTCATCACCGTGCGCGTTCGCGCTCCAGTTCGAGTTGGTCGCAATCTGGTTCCCCTTGGAGTCAAACAGCGTCACCTGGGACGCCCCAAGCGCCTCGCGCATTCCGAAGAGCGTGCCGAGGCTCGGACCGACGCCCCGGATCAGAACGGTGTCCGACGTGGTGCCGGAGATCGCAAACCCGGCGATGAGCGTGTTGGCCGCCTGGGCTCCCACGCGCGCGCGGGCCGAAATGTTCACCAGTTCCGCGGACGGCGATCCGGTGTCGGCATCGTACAATTCCGCGAGCGCAACACCGGTCTGGCCGCTGGCGCTCGTGACGTTGGCGGTGAACCCGCCGCGATCGAGTGTCTCCAGCAGCGCCGCGTCCGCGGAGCCGGCCGGCAATGGGAACGCACCGACCTGCGTGAAGGCCTGCGTCAGGGTCGCGCTTCCGCCCCAGCCGCTGTTCGTGTCGGTGATAACCTGCCCGTGGCTGTACCCGTGCAGCGTCAGCACGGGGTCCGCCAGCGCGCCGCTCACGTTGAACTGCGTGCCGAGCGTTGGACCGACGGCGCGCAGGAGAATCTGTTTCGAACCCTGGCCGCGGATGACGAAGCCGACGATCAACTGATTGTCTCCGGTGCCGACCTGGCCGCGCGCGGAGATGTTCGTCAGGCGGGCGTCGGTGTTCACCGTCAGGGTCGCGTCCGCCACGGCCGCGACGCCGGTGGCATTGCTGACCGTGACCGAGTACGCGCCGGCCGAAAGCACGCCGACATTGGTCAGGTTCAGGGTGGCGTTGGTCTCACCGGAGAGCGGCCAGCCGTCATGACGCCACTGATACGTCAGGCCGGTTCCCGTGGTTGTGACGGTGAAGCTGGCGCTGGCGCCGGCGTTCACCGCGACATCCTGCGGTCCCGTCGTGACGGTCCCGGCGACGACGTTGACGTCGAGGGCGGCGTTGCTCGAGGTGACCCGGCCGGCGTCGTTCGACACGACGACCGAGTAAATGCCGGCGTCGTGTGCCGTGACCGGGTTGAGAGTCAGGGTGGAAGTGGTGGCGTTGCGGATACGCATGCCGTCCTTCAGCCACTGGTACTGGAGCGTGCCGGTGCCGCTGGCGGTGACGGACAAGGTGGCTGAGGCGCCGGCGTTGACGACCGTCGAAACCGGCTGCGTCGTGATCGTCGGTGCCGTTGCGGTCGTCGTGGTGGAACTCGAGGACGTTGACGTGCTTCCGACCGGAGCGTCATCCGAGCTCGTGCCGGAGGTCAGCGTCGAGTTGGTCATCGCGGCGAGCGAATTGCCGTCGGCGCAGGCACCTGCCGGAAAGGCGAGCAGCCCGGCCGCGGAGAGGAAAAACGCGATGCGTGGTAGTTTCATTTGGGATGTGGGTTGGAACCTGGCTCCCGACTTGGGGCGGCCTGGCGGCGCTCCGGAAAAAATTCGTAAAATCCCGGGCGAGCCGTTGCAGAATGCACCCAACTGCCGGACTGCCGTGGTGGAAACTTCGAGGGTAGGGCGCGGAGTGGGAGCTCCTCACCGCATGGGTGACACTTTCTCCTCACCGCATGGGTGACATTTTTGAATGGGAGGGGTGCTGGGGAGGGAGCGATCAGCTCCCTCCCTGCGAGTCTCTAAATTAAGATTCCAAAG
>DASZYH010000321.1:0-10582 GCA_035545515.1 Opitutaceae bacterium | reverse complement strand
ACCGCGAACGGTTGTAAGCGAATATACCGCGAATCCTTGGTCAGCGCGCTGATTGCCATCAGCAGCAGGATGGTTAGAGCCGTCGCACATCCGCCACCAAGCCAAACTTGCAGGGTCAGCCGCTTTTCTCCCTGAAGTCGCCGCACGCTCGCAAAACCATTGATGCCAAGAACAACATAAAGCGCAAATATTCCAGTTATATATACAAAATAACCTGGCCCGTATATCCGATGCTGGTCTGTCGAGTGGGCCGGAATAAAGTACTCCGTGAACGGAATCGTCGCGAGCACGATAGTGGCGACAATCCAAAGCGCTGCGTGACGAAGCGAACGCTGGCGAAGCTCTTCCCCGTCATACGTGATCGCCTGTTTAACCAGCCAGAACTGCAGTGGAATGATGGCAGAGATGCCCGTCGTCCATCTCAGCCAGAACAAGCCGTCATGCGCATTGACCGCAAGATGGAGGAACATCAGCCAGAGGCCGATGCACACCGAGCACGAAAACACGAACCGGTTTACCCAGCGTGATGGATTCGACCAAATGACGACACCGCCCACAACGAACACGCAGATCGCGGCAATGAACGCAGCGGAAACGATCATTTGCGTAGGACCAGCGCTGAATTCACCCCCGAAAGTCCGTGAGCGTTGATCAGGCTAACGCGCGTTTCGAGAGCCCGGGAACGTGCGGACAAATTGAGAGGGCAGTCGGGATCCGGAAACTGCCAATTGACGGTGGGGGGGAGCATCCGGTGCTGGAAACTGATCGCCGTCGCTGCCACCTGAATCGCGCCGGCCGCGCCCAACGGATTTCCAACTGAACCCTTAATGGAAAATACGGGAATTTCGGCTAGCGATGCTCCAAGCAAGCGACGGAGCACCCGCGATTCAGCCGCGTCGATCAACTGATGCCCTGGGCCCCAGGCGTTGATTACGTCCACATCGGTGGTGTGGATACCTGCGTTGGCCGTCGCCTCAACGATACTGTCGTACATTCCGGCGCAAAGCCCCGACCCGCCGTCGCTCGCACAGCCGTAGCCGCTGATAAAACCATATCCCGGACGCGGGCTGTCCTCAGCCTCCAGCAACAACATTGCAGCTCCTTCACTAACCACACCGGTTGTCCTCCAAAGATCGAAGGGGCGATTGAGCCGCTTGGGATCCTCCGAAGATGCTGGAGTTAACCCTGCTGCCCTTAACTCGACCAATGGGCAGCGGTGGAGAGGCGCTTCTGTTCCGCCGCAGATCGCAAATTCACATTCACCGTCAGCAATCAGTCGGGCGGCATTGCCGATCGCGTCCAGGCCGGCGCAACACGACGTTTGAATGGACAGCGTCCGCGCACTAATACCCAAAATCTCAGCGATAGCCGCGGAGATGCACGCACCGGGAGTGGTGTAAATCGTCCGAGGCACGGCGCCACGAATTCCCTTTGTGACGACGCCTTCGATCGTCCGCCCGATTCCATCGAAATCCATCAACGAGGACCCCGCGACAATCGCACATGTGCTCTCACCTAGCATCGCATCCGTAACACCTGCATCTCGCAGCGCCAAGACCGTGCCCGCGATTGCAAATTCAGTATGTCGTGCAGCCCCTTTCGGCATCTTCTGCTTCGGGACATAATCCTTGAGCTGAAAATGCTCAACCTGGCCGGCAACAAAGGGTCCAAAGTCGGCGCCAAGCTTCGTAAACGGACGGATTCGGCTGACCGACTGGAGTATTCCAGCGATGAAATCCTGCCTGCCAATCCCAGCCGGAGTGACCGGGCCAATCCCTGTGATCTTAACTCGCCGTCGTTTCATTCCGGGCCCGCCGAAGGAAACACCACCCGCGCCGTCGTCCCCTTGCCCTGGGTCGACTCCAGCGTGAGCGTCGCGCCGTGGGTGCCCACGAGATGACGGCAGATGCTGAGTCCGAGCCCGGTTCCAGTCGCCTTGCTGCTGAAACCGCCATGCATGGCCCGCTTCACCTGCTCCGGCGGCATGCCCGGACCGTTGTCCGCGATCGCCACCTCCACCTGGTCGGCGGTCACGATGAACGTGACCACCAGCCGCGTGGCACCGGCTTCAAGCGCATTCTTGAACAGGTTTTGAAAGACGCGCATCAGCTCGAATTTCGAGCCTCGGACCCACGCCTGGGGCGTGCCGCTCAACTCGATCGCCGCATTGCCAAAGAAGATCACCTGCCGGACCTCGTTCGCCACCTGGACGAGATCGACGCGCACAAACTGCGGAACCTGCTTGGATGCCAACCGCCAGTTTTCCGACAGGTGGTGGCAGTACTCCGCGGCCTTTTCGACCATCCCGGAGTATTCCAGCAGCTTTTTCGCCAAATCCGGATCGCGATGGAGCAACACGCGGGCCTCTTCCGCGACCAACGCCGCATAGCCAATCACCACCGTCAGCGGGTTGTTCAGGTCATGAACGAGTTCGACGGACGCCCGCGCCTGCCAGATTTGCGGCTCGTTCTGGTCGATCTCCCGCTTCAGCGCGTCGTTCATGTCGTGCGCCTCGCGGGTGGCCTGCGCCTGGGCCCGCCGCAGGCGCGTCGCCTGCGCCTGTTTCCGCACCGAATCAATCAGTTCGGGAATGTCGGGTGGCTTCCGTAGGTACTGGTTGGCGCCCGCCAACATCGCCTGCTGGGCCGTCAACAGCGTGCCATAGCCGGTCAGCATAATGACGGAGACGTGCGGATCGAGTTTGCGCAGCTCCTCGAGCGTGCGAATCCCATCCATCTCCGGCATGCGGATATCCAGAACCACCGCCGCATATGCCCGTTGCTGAACCTTGACCAGCGCCTCCTTGGCCCGACCCGCCGTGTCGACCGAAAACTCGGCCGAGAGGCTGAACGCGATCGACTCGCGAGGTCCATATTCGTCATCGACGACGAGCACCCAGGGTTTTTCTGCCGTGGCGGCAGCAGCTTTCTCGATCAACATGCGAGCACGATGGATTGGCGAAGGGTCCGGCGACGCCGGCTGAAGCAGTATGCTGTTTGTAGCTCGGCAATTTAGGTGTCAAGGCACGCATCGGAGGTTGATTTGACCGATTGCTGCCCTGAGCATGTTTACGTGGAATTTACCATCGTGGCGATCGTGGCCGCCGCGCTCGGCGCGGTGCTGACCTGGCTCTACCTGCGCTCGCAACAAGCGGCCTCGGCCGAGCGCCTGCGGGCCCGGGAAGAGGAGAACGTCCGGCTCACGACCGAACTCACGTCGGCGCGAAACGAACTCACCCGGATGACCACGCAAAGCGCCCAGCTCGCGACGCAGCTCGACGCCGAACGCGCGGCCCACGAACGGCTGACCAACGAGTTCAAGGCGCTTTCCGCCGACGCGCTTCGGACCAACCGGTCGGACTTCCTCGAACAGGCCAAACAGGCATTCGCACAATTGCAGCAGCAGTCCGCCGGCGATCTCGAGCAGCGCAAGCAGGCCGTCGAGGCGATGATCAAGCCGCTCCGCGAATCGCTCGACAAGGTTGACGGCAAGATCGCCGAGATCGAGAAGGCGCGCGCCGGAGCCTACGGCGCGCTCGGCGAGCAGTTGAAGGCTCTGAGCGTGGCGCAACTCCAGCTCCAGACGGAGGCGGCGCGACTGTCGACCGCGCTGCGCTCGACCACCTACGCCGGTAGCTGGGGCGAACTTCAGCTCCGTCGGGTCGTCGAGATGGCCGACATGGTTTCGTATTGCGATTTCTCGGAGCAGGAGACCTCGGCCACCCTGCGGGCGGACCTGGTCGTCCGGCTGCCGGGCGGACGCCGCATCGTGGTCGATGCGAAAGCCCCGTTGGAGTCATATCGGGCGGCCAGCGATGCATCGGACGAGGCGACCCGGGCGGCACGGCTCGTGGAGCACGCGCAAAAGGTCCGCGGGCACATCGATGCCCTCGGAGCGAAGAATTACTGGGAGCAGTTTCAGCCGGCGCCCGAGTTCGTGGTCCTGTTCCTCCCCGGTGATCACTTTCTGACCGCGGCGCTCCAGGCGGACAATCTCCTGCTCGATCGGGCACTCGCCCGGCGCGTGCTGCTCGCCACTCCCACGACGCTGATTGCCCTGCTCAAGGCCGCCGCCTACGGATGGCGCCAGGAGGCCGTTTCGCAAAACGCCGATGAGATCAGCGCGCTCGGCCGGGCGCTGTACGATCGCGTCGCAAATTTCGCCGACAACCTGGACAAGATCGGCCGAGGACTCGATTCGGCGATGAAAGGCTACAACAGCGCGGTCGGTTCGTTTGAAGGGATGCTTCTCCCCGGCGCCCGAAAGCTCGCGGAACTTGGAGCCAAGGGCGCGAAGGAACTCGCCTCGCCCGATCCGGTGGAAACCGCGCCCCGCGACGTGGCGAAGCGAAATTAGAGCGATTGAAACAAAGATGTAGCCGATCGCCGGCGCGATGCCTCAGGTGGTACGGCTGGGACTCCGCTCCCAGCCAACCCTCGCGAGGAAGGGACTCCGCGCGCCCTACCATACTCAAGCCTAGGCGGGGTCAGGCGTCCCCGCCCTACATCGAACCATGGCGCGGAAGGGCCCCTCCTTCGCGGAAGCTACGGAGGGCCCGCGCCGCGACTTACCGGCGGCTACGACTCACGTTACACCGCTCTAGCGACAGGTTCCGGCGCTCGACGACGCGCTCGGAGTCGACGCGCGGTCAATCCGGGCGCAACGCAGTCCCGGTGAGAGCGACGTCACGCCGCGTCGTAGACCTGAAGCCGCGACCAGAAACCCCTGAACTTCTCGCCGAAGGCCCGGTGAATCGGATCGGTCTGATACGCGTCATGACTCGCCACGTCCCGAAAGACGACCGTCAGGGCAAACGAATACGTGGTATCGATGGTGGGCCGGGCGGGGGTCGCGGCGGGCGTCCCAATATACAACGCCTCAGCGGCGCGAATTACGGTCAGCGACTCGAGCCCGCGGCGAAATTCGGCGCGCTGCGCCTCCGTCAAGTCCGGCTTGAGCCAGAAAAAAACCGAATGAACCAGCATGACCGAGGAATGGGAGAAAGGTCCGGGCACGGGAAGACCGAAGTTCGATCCGCGACGGTCGCCAGCCGCCTGGCTTGAATCGGGCGCCGGTTACGTTCCGCCCGTGGCATCGATCCGCGCCAATTCGTCGCCAATCGCGAAATTCATCGGTTGATCGGGGTCCGCGGACGGCACAGCCGACAACAGCAGGCGGGTGTACGGGTGCTCCGGCGCGGAAAAGATTCGCGCCGCCGGTGCCAGCTCCACGATCCGGCCCTGCCGCATCACGGCGACCCGGTCGCAGAAATCCCGCACGACCTCGAGATTGTGCGCCACGAACAGGTAGGTGAGCCCGAATTCGCGTTGCAGGTCCAACAGGAGTTCGAGCACCTGCGCCTGCACGGAAACGTCGAGCGCCGAGGTCGCCTCATCGCAGATGACGAGCGACGGGCGCATGATCAGGGCGCGCGCAATCCCGATGCGCTGCCGCTGGCCGCCGCTGAAGGCATGCGGATACCGCGAACCGACGTCGGGGCTCAGGCCCACGCGCTCGAGCATGTCCGCCACGCGCTGGTCGAGTTCGGATCCCCGGGCGAGCCGGTGGATGACGAGCGGCTCTCCGACGATGGCGCGCACGCTCATCCGCGGATTCAGCGAGGAGAACGGATCCTGGAAGATCATCTGCGCGTGTTGACGGATCGGTTTCAACTGGCGGTCACCCGCCTGCGCGAGATCCACCTCCCGCCCATCGGGCAATCGGAATCGAACCTCCCCGGCTGTCGGACGCATGGCCCGAAGGATGCACCGCGCGGTGGTGGTTTTCCCCGACCCGCTCTCCCCCACCAATCCCAGCGATTCGCCCGGACGGATCGTGAAGCTGATGCCGTCAACGGCGCGCACCATCGTCGCCACGCGTCGCCGGATACCCGGCGCATAAACCGGAAACTCCTTGGTCAGACCACGCACGTCCAGGAGCGGTGGCAACTCCGGGGCTCCGTTCATGGGCGCGGTGGATTGCCGCCGCGGCTGGTCGCCACGCGCCCCGCCCGGCCCGGCAGCGCGTCGAGCAACCGCCGCGTATAGGCGTGCTGCGGTCTCCGGAGGACGGCCCGGACATCGCCACGCTCCACGATTTCGCCGCGGTGCATGACCGCGACATGGTCGGCCATCTGCGCCACGACGCCGAAGTCATGGGTGATGAGCAGCACGGCGCACCCAATCTCGCGCTGGAGGGCCTTGATCAGCCCCAGGATCTGCGCCTGCATGGTCATATCCAGCGCTGTCGTTGGCTCGTCCGCGATGAGAAGCTCCGGGCGTCCGACCAGCGCCATCGCAATGACGGCCCGCTGGCGCAGTCCGCCCGAGAGCTCATGTGGATACTGATGATAACGCCGCTCGGCATCGGAAATGCCGGCCTTGGCGAGAATCTCGAGCGTGCGTCGCCGCGCCGCGGCCGGGCTGACGTCGTGATGCAGCAGCATGACCTCGTCAATCTGGGCGCCGATGGTGTGGACCGGTGACAGCGCCGTCATCGGCTCCTGGAAGATGATGCTGACCAGGCCGCCCCGAACCTTGAACAGCAGGCCGGACTTCTCATCGAGGTGGCCGATGTCGATGACACCCGCGCGTTCCGAGCGGAGAACGATCTGTCCGCTGCTGAGCTGGCCGGGACCGTGAATGAGCCGGAGAATCGACAACGCGGTGACCGACTTGCCGCTTCCCGATTCCCCGACGAGCGCCAGCGTCCGCCCGCGTTCGATCGAAAACGACACGTTTTGCACCGCACCAATGGTGCCGGTGCCCGCGGGCCCGGGAAACGAGACGCGCAGATTCCGCACTTCGAGGAGCGGTGCGCTGCGGGGATCGGGCGTCGTCGGGTGGGCGTCGGTCACGCGGGGCGAACGGGTTTGGAACGACGGAGGCGGGGCGAAGAATCCGGCCGGACTGTGAGGGTGCGTTCGGCTCATCGCCGGTTTGAAACGCGCCCCGTTCATCACAAACGGCGGCGTCGCTGTCGATGCAAATGGCATCATGCCGCGAATCACCCCGACCGGTCCGGCGCGGCCACCCTCTGTCCCACCACCGGCAAGCCGCATGCGCCCTTTCCTCACTTCCCGCCATAGGGATCGGCCGCGTCACGCAGCCCGTCACCGAGGAAATTGAAACACAGGACCGTGGTGACGATGAACACGACCGGCATGAGCAGCCAGGGGTAGTTGGCCACCGTTTGCAGACTCAGGCAGTCCTGGAGCATCACTCCCCAGCTGACGATCGGTGCGTGCAACCCGAATCCGAGGAACGAAAGCGAGGTCTCGCCGAGGATCATCGTCGGCACGCTCATCGTCAGCACGACGATGATGTGACTCGTGAACCCCGGAACCAGATGGCGGAACAGGATTCGGGCGTGGCTGGCGCCGAGCAGTCGTGCCGCCGTCGCGTACTCTTCCTGGCGCAGCGTGAGAATCTTGCCCCGGACGACGCGCGCCAGCGCAGTCCAGTTCAGGAGACTGAGCACGAGCGTGATCGCGAAATAGGTGAACAAGGGCGACCAGTCGGCCGGCACGACGGCGCCAAACGCCAGCCAGAGCGGAATGTGCGGAAACGCGTTCACCACCTCGATCACGCGCTGGATCGCCGTATCCACCGCGCCACCGACATAGCCGGAGATGCCGCCGATGATCACCCCGAGGACGAAGGTGATCGCGATCGAGATCAACCCCACCGAAAGGCTGATGCGCGCGCCGAAAATCAGCCGGCTGAAGATGTCGTGCCCGTATTTGTCCGCCCCGAGAAAATAGTACCGGGGAGCAATCCCGTCTGGCCGGACCTGCCCCGCATCCCGCACGCCAAAGAGGTGAAGATTCCCGTGCCACCAACCAAACATCCGATACGGCGTCCCGCGCACGAAGAAGCCAAGCCGGATCCGGTTTGCCTCGTCCTCGACGTAGGTGCGCTTGTACGTGAGCGGATCAATCGACACCTGCATGCCCGGGACATACCAACCGTCCGCCAGCGAAAAACGCGGAAGCTCGGGCGGGCAGTACGATCGCGACAGATCGCGCCAGTTTCGGGAATAGGGGGCGACGAACTCCGCGCCCGCCGCAAGCAGGTAGAGCACGCCGAGGACGAACAGCGCCACGACGGCCAATCGGTGCCGGAGGAATCGTTGCCAAATGAGGGCCCATTGCGACAACGACCCCGGCTCGAGGCGGGTCCCCTGGGGCGGCGGGGATTCGGCAATGGCGGCCATCGGCGCGAAAAAACCGCCGACTCCCGCGGGCGGCAAGTTCGAACCCGCCGGACGCGGGATTCACCAGGGACACGTGTCGCAGTTTGATCCGGCCGCAGAGGCACGCGGAGCGGGGCGACGTCGAGGCGCTGCTCGACGGCGGAACTCGCCGCGACCCGGTTCGCCACGCGGGCGCGGCTCGGCCAAGAAAGGCTTTCGTTTCGGCGCGAATTCTGACTTAAGCGAACCCGCTTCCTTTTCCCTCAAATGGTATCCTCGCTCCACCTCGCTAGGATCGATTATGCGATCCTGATCATTTATTTCGTCTTCGTGCTCGGCATCGGCTGGGCCCTCAAGCGGTACATGAAAGGCAGCGCCGACTACTTCATGTCGGGCCGCTCCATCCCCGCCTGGATCACCGGCCTCGCCTTCCTGTCCGCCAACCTGGGCGCGCAGGAGGTCATCGGCATGGCCGCCTCCGGCGCGAAGTACGGGATCATGACGAGCCACTTCTACTGGGTCGGCGCGATTCCGGCGATGGTGTTCCTCGCGATCTTCATGATGCCGTTCTACTACGGTTCGAAGGCGCGCTCGGTGCCGGAGTACCTGAAGCTGCGGTTCGACGAGAAGACCCGCGGCCTGAACGCGATCTCGTTTGCATTCATGACGATCTTCTCGTCCGGGATTTCGCTGTACGCGCTCGCGCTGCTGATGGAGCAACTCGTCGGCTGGAGCTTCAACTCCTGCATCGCCGTCTCGGCGACGATCGTGCTCGTCTATATCTTCCTCGGCGGTCTGACGTCGGCGATCTACAACGAGGTGCTGCAGTTCTTCATGATCGTTCTCGGATTCGCCCCCCTCGTGTATCTGGGGCTCAGGGACGTCGGCGGTTGGGCGGCGTTGAAGGCAAAACTGATTCCGGTGGCGACGAGTCAGGGCTTCGCGCCCGGCACGTGGACCGATTCATGGAGCCACATGGCACACACGACTTCGAATCCGATGGGCGTCGAATGGTTCGGCATGGTGATGGGCCTCGGGTTCGTGCTCTCCTTCGGCTACTGGTGCACCGACTTCCTTGTCGTGCAACGCGCGATGGCAGCCGACTCGATGTCGGCCGCCCGGCGCACCCCGCTGATTGCCGCGGTTCCGAAGATGCTGTTCCCCGCCCTCGTGATCCTGCCCGGCATGATCGCCATCGCGCTGAATTTCCAGTCGGGGAATCACTTCCTGCCGGCCGGCGCCGATGGCATGCCGAACTACAACATGGTCATCCCGACGATGCTGGCCCACTACTTCCCCGCCGGGCTGCTCGGCATCGGGTTCACCGCCCTGATGGCCTCGTTCATGTCCGGCATGGCCGGCAATGTGACGGCGTTCAACACCGTCTGGACCTACGACATTTACCAGAGCTATATCGCAAAGAACAAGTCCGACACGCACTACCTCTGGATGGGCCGGTGGGCGACGGTGTTCGGCATCATCGTGAGCGTCGGCGCGGCGTACATGGTGACACGCTGGAACAACATCATGGACATGCTCCAGCTGGTGTTCGGGTTCGTGAATGCCCCGCTGTTCGCCACCTTCCTGCTCGGCATGTTCTGGCGTCGGACGACCGGCCACGGTGCGTTCTGGGGACTACTCGGTGGCATGCTCGGCGCGGCCGTGTTCCATGGCCTGGCGCTCGCCACTGGGAACGTGCCCGGCATCAAGGGCGGCTGGATCGACCCGGTCCTCTCGTTCCACTCCGACATGGCCCAGAATTTCTACATGGCGATCGTCGCGTGGGTCACCTGCTTCGTGCTGACGATCGTCATCTCGTTGGCGACGACCCAGCAGAAGACCGACGCCCAATTAACCGGCCTCGTCTACGCGCTCACGCCCAAACCGGAGACCGCACACGAGCCGTGGTACAAGCAACCGGTCACTCTCGGCGTGCTGGTGCTCGCCGTCACGGTCGTCCTCAACATCATCTTCTGGTAACCGAACCCGCCCCATGAATTTCGACCTGCGCCTGCCGCTTGGCCTCATGTTCACCCTCTTCGGCGCGATGCTGACGATCTACGGCGTCGCGGCCGACAAGGCCATCTACGAGAAATCCCTCGGCATCAACATCAACCTGATCTGGGGACTCGTCATGCTGGCTTTCGGGGTGATCATGCTCGTCCTCGCGCTGCGCGCGCGGAAAAACGGCGGCACCTAGAGCGGGTGAAACAAAGCTGTAGTTGATCGCCGGCGCGATGCCTCAGGTGGTAGGGCTGGGACTGGGAGCTCCTCACCGCATGGGTGACACTTTCTCCTCACCGCATGGGTGACATTTTTGAATGGGAGGGGTGCTGGGGAGGGAGCGATCAGCTCCCTCCCTGCGAGTCTCTAAATTAAGATTCCAAAG
>DASZYH010000320.1:0-52599 GCA_035545515.1 Opitutaceae bacterium | reverse complement strand
CGCATCGATCACCACCGCGATCGACTTGTCCTCCGCCACCTCGCGATAGAGATCCGCCGCGCGCTCAATCAGGGACCGGATGTCCATCGGGTCCTTGTGGAGCTTCAGCGCCCCGGCTTCGGCCGCCGAGATGTCGAGGAGCGCTTCGAGCAGGTGCAGCACCCGATCCGACTCGTCCACGCAATCGGCGAGTGCGGTCCGGGCTTCCGCCGGGTCACCCGCATCCTGCAGCGCGAGTTCGGCGGTTCCGCGCAGCCGGGTCAGCGGCGTGCGCAGGTCGTGGGCGAGGTTGTCGAGGGTTTCGCGCAGCACGCGCACGTGCACGGCGTTCTTGTTGAGCAGCGTGTTGAGCTGTCGGACCAGCTCGGCGAGTTCACCCCGGCCGGAAGCGCCCGGCACGCGGGCGTCCAGATCGCCGGTGTCCAGGATGCGACGGGCGGTTTCCGACACCGCGCGCAACGGCCGGGTCGCACGCCAGGCCAGGATCGTGCCGACGGCAACCGAGAGGAAAAGCGCGCCCGCGCCGACGCCCAGGAAGGCATGCCGGAGCGGCGCAAGCAGGACGGCCTTGCTGTCGGTCAGCATTCCGACTTGCAGCAGCCGGCCGTCGTTCAGGGCGTGCGACGCGACCGCGTAATCTCGCAACGCACTTTGCGTGGGAAGCCGGAGCGTCTTGGTCTCCTGGGTGTAGATCAACGGGCCCACGGGGATCCGCTGCACCTGCGTTTCAATCCAATCCGGCGGCGCCCCGACCCAATCGTACGAGCTGTCGCGGTTCACGATCCGGACGAAGTAGGGCTGCGGGTCGTGCGCGGTGTCGATTTCGTTTTTCAGCAGGACGACGCCCCCGAGGTCGTAGGCCGCGGCGAAGATTTCGGCCCGCCGTCCGACCGCGTTCTGATCCCGCTGCTCCAGGGCGTTGGCCAGCACCCAGTACAGCACCGAGAACAACACCGCGGCACTCAGCGCGAACACCAGCGCGTACTGGATCGCGAGCCGCAGCGCGAGGGATTGCCGCAAGCGGTCAAACATGCGGACGGAAGATGTAGCCGACGCCGCGCACCGTCTCGAGACGCGTGTGGTCCGGATCGATCTTCGATCGCAGCCGGGACACGACCACGTCCACGACGTTGGTCTGGGGGTCGAAGCTGTAGTCCCACACGTGCTCCAGGATCATCGTCTTCGAGACCGGCCGGCCGACATGGCGGAGAAGAAACGCCAGGAGCGAAAATTCGCGCGGCTGAAGCTCGACCTTCTGTCCGCCGCACGTGACTTCGCGGGTCACCAGGTCGAGCGTGACATCCCCGGCGACGAGCTTGGTTGCCTCCGGCGATTGCGTCGCCCGCCGAATCAGGGCCTGGATTCGCGCCAGCAGTTCGGAAAAGGCGAATGGCTTCGTGAGATAATCGTCCCCTCCGCTCTGCAGCCCCTTGATCCGGTCGTCGACGGAGCTCTTGGCGCTGAGAAACAGGACGGGGGTGGGGCGCCGCGCCGCGCGCAGGCGTTTGACCAGGCTGATGCCGTCGAGGCGCGGCAGCATCACGTCGACGATCGCGGCGTCGTAATCGGTCGCCTCCGCCAGCGCCAGGCCGGTTTCCCCGTCCGGCGCGTGGTCCACGGCGTACCCTGACTGTTTGAGTCCGCGAACCACGAACGAGGCGATCTTGGCATCATCTTCGACGACGAGCACGCGCATGACGCATCAAATGCTGAAAAGCGGAAGTCCTGAAAGGCTGAAATCGGCGGGTCGGTGGCGCGCGCCTCAGACCGCCGAGTCGCGGTGGTACCCGCCGGGCGCCACCGCCGGCAGTGCGGCGGCCGGCCGCCAGGCAGACCCCGGATTCGGACAGATGGCGCATGGCACCGCCGACGGCGGTCGGATCGAGGGAACCGGCGATGCGGTGGGAACAGCTCGGAGCGCGTGCAGCGCAAGTGCCATCGAGCCGAGGGCGGGAAAGGAACGGCGGGTGAGCATGGGCAATGGGGTTGAAAATTGGGATGGAAGGCGACGGGTGTTCGGGCCCTGACCGGTCAGCGTGCGGGGGAGCGGCGCGGCCGAATCCGCCCGCCGGACCGGTGGCGTGGAAAATCGAAACGGTTGCCGCCGGGCCGAAATGCCGGCGGGCGGTTTCGGGGCAAGAAAACGGCCTCGGTGCTGTCGCGCGTCGCGGGGGCGGGCCGGCAGACCGAGGCCGAGTTCACAACAACACTACCTACCTACTTACTTCGTGCCGGTTCACGAACCGCTGTTCGATTCGTCCACCACCACGTAGATTGTGTTTCCGCGGTCCCACAGTTTGACCAGGGTCTTCTTGCTCGTGGTGTGGGAGGTCAGGTCGACCGCGTCCTGGGCGTTTTTCACCGGGTGCTTGTTGATCTCGAGCAGCACATCGCCGGGGCGGATGCCGGCCTGGGCGGAGGCTGAGTTCTGATCAACGTTCGTGACGAGCGCGCCGTGGATGTTGAACGGGATGTTGAACTGCTGGCGGGCATCGGGCGTCAGGTCGTCGACCGCGACGCCGTTCAGCGTGCCGGTGTCGTCGTTTTGCGACAGCGACTGCTCGCCTTCACCCTTGCCGGTGTTTTTCCGTACGCCGGTCACCGCCGAGAGGTCCTGGGACTTCCCGTCGCGCAGCACCTCGAGGTTGATCTTCGTGCCCGGCTCGGTGTTCGTCACCGCGAGCGTCAGCTCATTCGCGTCGGTCACCTGCTTGCCGTTGAACTTGGTGATGACGTCGCCGGCCTTCAGCCCGGCCTTGGCCGCCGGGGCTCCCGGTTCCACGTCGGCGACAAGGGCGCCGTGGTCGTTCTTCAGCCCGAACGAGTCGGCGAGGGCCGGCGTGATGCTCTGGATGTGGACCCCGAGATAGCCGCGAACGACCTTGCCGGTTTTCACGAGGCTGTCGGCGACGTGTTCGACCATGTTCGAGGGCACCGCAAACCCGACCCCCTGGAAACCGCCGCTGCGGCTCAGGATCGCGGAGTTCATGCCGACGAGGCGGCCTTCGACGTCGACCAGCGCCCCTCCGGAATTGCCCGGGTTGATCGCGGCGTCGGTCTGGATGAAGTTCTCGTAGCCCTCGACGTCCTGGAGGATCCCGACCCGGCGCCCCTTGGCGCTGATGATGCCGCTGGTCACCGTTTCGCCGATGCCGAACGGGTTGCCGATGGCGAGCACGCGATCACCGACCTCCGCCTTGTCGCTGTCCGCGAACGTGATCGCCGGCAGGTTCTTGGCGTCGACCTTGATCACGGCGACATCCGTCTGCGGATCGCGCCCGATGACCTTCGCGGTCAGTTCCCGTCCATCGGACAGGTCGACCTTCAGGGTGTCCGCTCCATCGACGACGTGATTATTCGTCACGATGTAGCCGTCCGAGCTGATGATCACGCCGGAGCCGATTCCGGACACGGGCGCCTGTTTGAGCTGCGGCATCTGGCCGCCGAAGAACTGGCGGAACATCGGGTCGCCCCAGGGGAAGCCCTGGATCTGGACCTCCTTCGCCCGCGTCTCGGTCATGATCTTCACCACGCTGGGCGAGACACGCTTGACCACACTGGCGAAGCTCGAGGGCTCGAGCGGACCACGCGTGACGGATTCCATGTCGCGGTGAAGCGTCAACGGGGCATTGTTCGGGTTCTGGGCGCCGTAGAGGCCGACGAGAAGCCCGCCGAGCCCGAGGGCTCCGGCGGCCATGACGGCACGGCGGCGTCGAAAAACAGAGGGGAGATTCATGGCGAATAGATTGATTTTCGTGATTGGAACGCCGTGAAGATGCCACACGCGCCTGTCCGCCGTCTTGCGCGACCATTACAGAAATGTAACTTCGGCGCGGCACTGGCGGAGCAATTTGCCGTCCCGCCCAGGCTGCGGGCCGGATGCCGATCCCGGCTCCCGGGAACGTCCGTTCCGCTGCGTGCCGGTGGAATTTCGGACCTGACCGTCCGACCACATTCAACCGTCGCGGCGCAACCTTCGCCGGGCGCGAACGTTTGGACTGGTGTGTCCATCTTGAAATCCCTCCTCGCGGCCTTCGCAGTGTTCCCGCTCGCGACCGCCTCGCTCGTCGCAGCGACGTTCTACGTCGCGCCCCGGGGGAGCGACGCGAATGCCGGCACGCTCGCCGCGCCGTTTGCGACCGTTCAGCACGCGCAGGATCTCGCCGCACCCGGCGACACCATCTTCATTCGCGGCGGGACGTACCTCGTCCCGGCGGATCAGATCGCCGCCCACGTCCGGAATTATGCCGTGATCACGCACCTTTCGAAGAGCGGTGCTCCGGGGCATCCCATCAACTACTTCGCGTATCCCGGGGAGCGGCCGGTCTTTGATTGTGCCGAGGTCAAGCCGCCGGGGTATCGCGTGGCGGCGTTCCGCATCGACGGATCGTGGGTTCATCTGAAGGGATTCGATGTGATCGGCGTCCAGGTCACGATTCGCACCCACACCCAGTCGATCTGCTTCGACAATGAAGGGAGCCACAACGTGTACGAGCAACTGGCCGCGCACGACGGCAAGGCGATCGGCTTCTGGATCGGCCATGGTTCGCACAACCTCGTGCTGAACTGCGATGCTTACCGGAACTACGACGACGTTTCGGAAAACCACCGCGGCGGCAACGTGGATGGCTTTGGTCATCACGTGCCGAAGGGAAGCGGCGACAACGTGTTTCGGGGCTGCCGGTCCTGGCTCAACAGCGACGATGGTTACGATTGCATCAACTCGGCGGAGGCGGCGACCTTCGAGGACTGCTGGGCGTTCGACAACGGCTATGGAACGGACTTCCGTTCGCTCGGCGACGGCAACGGGTTCAAGGCCGGGGGATACGGCGCCACGCCGGCCTGGCGGCTGCCGAACCCGATCCCGCGCCACCGCGTGATCGACTGCGTGGCGGTCGGGAACAAGGCCAACGGCTTCTATGCGAACCACCACGTCGGCGGCGTGGATTTCGTGCACGACAGCGCCTACCGGAACGCGATCAATTTCAATTTTCTCGGCCGCCAAATGGACAACCGGACCGACATCGACGGCCGCGGGCACAACGCCCGGGACAACCTGGGCTTCGGAGCGCGCGTCGCTGAGGTCGCGCACCTCGACCGCCAGGACGGCGAGTATGCCCACAACACCTTCGATCCATCCGTCACGCTCAGCGCCGCCGATTTCGAAAGTCTCGACGAATCCCAACTCGAGCGCCCCCGGCAATCGAATGGTGATCTCCCGGTGATCTCGTTTTTGCATCCCATTCCCGGTCGCGCGGCGGCCGGTTTCGGTGCGTTCCGATGACGGGATGGGGAGGGGCGTGGCGACGTTCACCGTTGCGTCCATGGGCCGATCCGTTCTTCTCGACGGTCCGCGCCGGAGAAGCCGGCGGTCACATCACATCGTTCCTTTCCCCTCCCATGAAAACCACCCTGCTCGTTTCGCTTCTTGCTCTCGGTCTGACCGCTCCCTTGTTCGCCGCGGATGCGCCGCCGAAGGAGGTCGCGCTGTTCGATCACGCCATGGTCGATGCGACGTTTGCCAAGGGTGGATCGCTTCTGGCCAACGGCAAATACAAGGTCCAGGCCGGCCGGCGCGATGCCGACGGGCAGGTTGAGATCCATCAGCACGACACCGACATCTTCTATATCACGCACGGAAGCGCCACGATCACCACCGGCGGAACGGCCGTGGATCCAAAGAAGGTCGCTCCCGGCGAGTTCCGCGCCGACCGCAGCGAGGGTGGGACGGTGCGTCATCTGGCGAAGGGCGACGTGATCGTGATCCCGGCCGGTGTTCCCCATTGGATCACGAAGCCGTCGGGACCCTTCCTGTACTTCGTCGTCAAGGTGACGACCAACTAGGATCGCCCGGACGGGGTGCGTCTGGCCCTCGTTTGCGGCCCCCCCCCTTTTTGAGGGAAAATCGCCGGGTTGACCGGGGCTGCGTTTTTCTCCGAAGCTCGCGGCCCTCATGAGCAGCACCCCCGTATACCTGGGCACCGATTCCGGCGCGACCACGTCAAAGACGTGCGGCGTCTGGGCCGATGGAACTCCCATTTCCGTCAAGCTAAGGCAGACCTCGACGAACTCGCAGAACGGCACCGCCGCGGTGGTGGCCGGCTGGGTCGAGGGCGTGGAGGGTTTCCTGGCGGACAACAACCTGACGTGGAGCCAGGTCGGTGGTGTTGGCCTGGCGATACCCGGGCCGTATCTGCGCTACGGCGTCCTCGACCGAAGTGCGAACCTGCCGCTCTCGTTCGCGGGCTGGAACTTCCATGACGATTACGCGGCGGCCCTCGCAGCCAAAGCCGGGCGGCCGATTCCGTTGATCTGCGGAAATGACGGAAACTACGGCGGGGTGGGCGAGGCGGCGCGGGTGCGGGGCGACCGGAAGGCGGCCGTGCTCATGCTGGCGCCGGGATCCGGTCTGGGTGCAGCCTACGTCGGCCCGGACGGGCTCCCGCTGGACGGCGATACCCTCGCGGGAATGGAGGCCGGACACATGTCGGCGCCGCTGCACCTCCTCGGAGGCATCCGGCCCTTCACCTGTGGCTGCGGGCGCGATTGGGGCTGCGTCGAGGCGTACACGACGATTTCCGGTCTTCCCCAGTTGCTGGGCGAGTTTTTGCCGAAGTTTCCGAATCACGAACTCGCGACCTCGACGGCCCCGATGAAGGAAAAGGTGCTGTCGCTCCGCACGCGGGCGCAGAAGGGAGATCCGCTGGCGTTGCAGATCTTCGACTTCCAGGCCCGGGCGCTGGGACTCCATGTCGCGAATCTCACGCTCGCCCTCGACGCGGAATTCGTGGTGATCGGCGGCGGACTCATGGACCCCGAGGCGACCACCGAGGCGTTTCGGTCGCGTTTTCTTTCCCTCGTTCGCGCGGCGGCGGAGCCCTACCTGTTCGCCGCCCAGCGGCAGGCGATCAAGATCGTGCCGGCGACGCTGGGAGACCTGTCGCAGGCGATCGGCGCCGCACTTGTTGCGCTGTACTCGACGGCCAAGCGCCACGGCGGGGTTCCGGTCGAACCCCCGGCGGTCGAGCGGCCGGTCCGCCTGTAACCCTCGAGCGCGGAACCGAAGGGCGGGGCCGTCAGCTGCCGCTGGTGCCGCGCGATTCGCGGCCGGTGACGGTATCGGGGGGCGTCGGCAGGAAATTCAGCGCCAGAAACTGAACGGCGGACCTTGCGTCTGCGTACACATGATCCGCCTCCGTCTGAAGCGGATCCTGCCGAAGCAGGGTTCCCACGGGAGCGACGAGCGTCGTCAGCGGGGCGGTCCCCGAGACGCCCGCGGCGGCTGCACCAGTCGGGCGGTGGGCATTGGTGGTCACGACGGTGGTATCCGGCGCCGTGGCGGGCGGACGGGCCGGGCGGGATGGCCACAACATCAGCGCGAGCGCGGCGACCGCGGCGAGGGCGATCGGCATGACGATCCGCGGATAAGGGAGCCGCGATCTTCCGGGAGCAGCGTCGCTGGCCGAGCCAACGGAGGTCCCCCCCCGGCGAGTCTCCGCGCGAACGGCGCCGACGATTCGCGCGGCGAGATCTGCCGGCGGTTCGATCCGGCCGCGGGACGCGGTGCGGCGCAGTGAAACGTCGACCTCGGCAAGCCCGGCAACCACGTTTCGGCAATCCGCGCAGCGGCAAAGATGCCGGGCGGCGATGCCACGCGTCGCCGTTCCGTCACCGGTCAGGGCGATCCAGCCACGGACGACCCGGCATGACCAACGGGAAGTAGGAACGGATTTCATGCCTCTCCTTTCATCAGCGCCCGACGGGCGCGAAACACCAGTACCTTGACGTGCGTTTGGGTCAAGCCGACGACCCGGGCGGTTTCCTCGGTCGAAAGCTCCTCGGCGAACCGCAGCCAGAGCACCTCGTATTCGCGCGCGGAGAGGAGGGAGCGGGCGCGGTCCCAGAGCGTCTCCGTTCGGTCCCGGACCTCGGCGGTCCGGGCGGGCGAAGGCTCGTGGCCCGCGGTGTCCGGCGGCAGTTCCGTCCATCGTTTGTTGTCACGGAAATGATTGATTGCGGCATGCCGCGCGATCGTGAGCAGCCAGTTGATCAGGGGGCGGGCGGGGTCGAACTGCGGGAGATGGCGATAGGCCTTGATGAACGTCTGCTGCGTCAGGTCTTCCGCGTCGTGCCGGTGACGCGTCAACTGGTACAGGAAATTGAAGACCCGTCGGTGATGCGCCTCCACGATGGTGGCAAATGCCCGCTCGTCGCCCTCCACGGTCGCCCGAATGAGCGCGGCCTCGCCGTTCTCCGCCGGGAAGGGCGCGGACGGCGTGACGGGAGACGCGGAGGGTGTGGCGGTCATTGAGCTGCGGTCCGGCGCGTTCGGCGTGGGGGCCTGGGCGGCGTGTTCCTCTTCTCCCATGATGGATCTATCCGCCCGTTGCAAACGGTCGAGCCCGGCGCGAGCGCCGGGCTGCGGGGAGGGCGGCTGTCAGGCGCCACCTCATTCGGGTTTGGCCGCCGGTGCGGGAGGCTCCGGAGGCGCGGGGGGCTGCGGCGCTTTGACCGCCGCGGAGGGCTTCGGATTTTCGACGGTGACGGTATAGGTCGCCTTTCCGTCGGGATCGTTGCGATAGGTCACCTTCAGGTTGTAGGTCCCATCCTCGCCGGGAAATTCGAAGAGCGTCGAACTGCCCTGCGACCCCATGTTCACGACGCGCATCAGGTCGGTCCGGAAGCTGAGCGATCCGCCGCCCGCGCCCGGTGCGATTTCGATTCGCTCGAAGCGGACATTCTTTCCGCCGTTGGTCCGGCGGTTCAGGTTGATGATGCTGCCGTTGCGGAGTTTCACCTGGTCGATCCGACGGACCATCGATGCGGCGGGAGCCCCGGCCGGGTCGGCGGCGGCTGGCTCGGCCTTCCATTGCGCGACCACTTCACCCGCCGGCGCGCGCCGGCCGGGTTCGCGAGGACGGGCATTGCCCCGGTGCTCCACGTGCTCCTGGAGCATCGAGTGGACCATTTGCGCGAGGCGGTCGCTGGAATAGGCGAGATTCAGGGTGACGATCCGGTCGTGCTGCGTGACGGTCACCGAGTTCAGGAACTCGGCCAGTTCCTTGTCGTTGGTCTCGGCGAGCGAAAGCACCGCGGTCATCCCCTGGAGGATCTTGTTCAACTTGTCCGCCATCTCGTCGGACGTCGCGACCAGCTCGGCATGCGCGAAGGTCTTGCCCTCGCGATCGCCGATCGCGATCGCGCCGGAGTTGGTCATCTTCAGAATCCGCGCCTGCGGCTGGTCGGCGGGAAAGAGCTCGTCGGAAGGGACGATGCTCGCGGCAAACAGGTAGGCGTCCCGGGAGTTGTCGATCAACGCGCGCAGCGGCGCATCCGAGGACTGGGCGATCGATGGGATCTTCCCGCGGACGACGTCGCGCGCCTTGAGGAGGTTGGGCCGCGACTTGCTGACCAGCACCACCGGTTCGGGGGGAAAGGCGACGATCACCTGCGGTGACGGCTTGGCGGGCGCCGGCTCCTCCTTCGCGGGGGCGCTCTCGCCGGCTTTCCGCGGCGCCGGGTGAGGCGCGGGAGGACGGATCCCGTACGCCGGAAATGGCAGGTCCTTCAGCTCGGTGAATTGATCGGGATTGGCGATCGTTCCCTGGAGCAGAAATGCCTCGAGGATCTTTCGCAGGTCCGGTGTGCCCTGGATGACAAGCGTGCCATCAAGCGCCTGGGGGTCCTTGCTGAAGTTCGTGCCATAGGCGATGGCGGTGCCGACGGTGGCGAGGACCTTCTGCATGTCGAGACGGACATTGCCGCGGCCGGTGTTGATCTGGGCCTTTTCTCCCATGGCGACGAGTTCCTTGCCCAGGGCCGTGCCGCGCAGCGTGTTGAGGTCGGCGAACACGACCCATCGGGCATCAGCGGGAACGGCGGAGGGGGAGACGGAGGCAGCGACGGACGATGCCGCCACCAATGGAATCGCGAGCGTCAGGAAAACGGGGATGAATTTCATGATGGTTGGAGCTGCGGTTGATACACGCAGAGGGATCGGTCGGTTACAGTTTCAGTCCCAAAGGGTGGGCCTTGCTTCGACCGGGCCGGGCGGAATCGCGGCAACGGGATCGTGGCAAAACGCGGTCACTCGTTGACCCTGGCGAGCTCGCGCAGGGAATAAACGACGGCGGCAAGAACCACGGAAACCACGGTGAAGGCGAGCAGGACGCCGATCGTCGAGAGCATGGCCGCAGGCGCGAGGAGTTCGATCCCGTTGCTGAATTGCGAACCATGGCCGGCGAGGATCGGTTGGAGCATGGATTTCACCTGGTGCGTCATCGAAAGGCGGTTGAGCTCCGTCGGAATCTGACCGACGCCAATCTCGATGATGGCGCCGTAGACCAGGCCGACCACGACGTACCGTGCGGTGACGGCGCCGCACAGGAACCCAAACGCGGTGAATCCCGCCACGAGTCCCGCCTGGGCGACCAGCAGCGAGGGAATTGCGGCCAGCAGGCCGGGTGCGCGGTAACACAAGCCGACGGCCACGAAGATCGCTCCGGCGAGAAGGAACTCGATCTCCGCGGCCAGCGAGTGCGCCACGAACGTGAACGCCACGAAGGCGGGCTTGGGGACCGGGCGGGTGAGGATGTAATCGAGGGTGGGCGACTTCATCTCATCCCGGATCACGCCGCCGCCGGTGACAAATGCCAGCACCGGGACCAGGAACGTGAAATAGAAGTTCGCCGTCCACCCAAGATAGTTGGCCGGGCCATTTCGTCCGCGCAGAAAGAGGATCGCGATCAGTGCGACTCCCGCCAGCACGGCGGTGAGAACCAGGGCATGGCGCGCGGTGAAGTAGCGCGGAATCGTGAGTCTCCACACGCCGGCGAAGGTGCGCGACCACCTCGGCTTCTCGTGACGCAACGCCGGCGCGGTGGATGGGCGGGGGTTTGCCGGAGGATTCGCGTTCATGGGCTCGACGCGGGTTCGATCGCCTTCTCCAGGAACGATTCGGTGGCGCTGACTTCGTAGATCGGCACGCCGCTTTCGAGCAGGAGCCGGTCGAACTCGGCGTAGAATCGCTGGGGGTCGATCCACCGCACGTGCAAGGTGCCGGCGTCCGCTTCGATATCGCAGCCCTGCATCAGGCCGCGATCGAAGAAGAACCGGGCCAGTTGCGCAGGCGCTCCGCAGCGGAAGGTCGTCGCGGCCGGCCAGCGCGCCCGGGTCTCGGCCGATACCCCCTCGTTCAGCGAACGGGGGATGCGGCCCCAGCGCAGGAGGATGAAATCGGCGCACAGTGCCTCGAGATCCTGCAGGATGTGGCTGGAGATCAGGACGCTCGTGCCGTCGGCGGCAAGCTGCCGGAGTGTCGACGCGATGTCCTCGCGGCCCATCGGATCGAGTCCGTTCATCGGTTCGTCCAGGACGATCAGCCGGGGTTCATGCAGCAGACACTGCGCGAGCTTCACCCGCTGCTTCATTCCCTTCGAATAGGCGGTGACCCGTTTCGACCAGTGTTCCGGAGCGAGTTTGACGCGCTCGAGCGACGCCTGCGCGCGGCGTTTCGCCTCCGCCGTCGATAAACCGGACAAAAGCCCGAGCCCGACCAGCCAATCGAGCGGCCGCAGGCCCGGCGGCATTTGCTCTCCTTCCGGACAATACCCGACCAGCGCCTGGACGGCCGGGTTGTTCCACGGCGTCGATCCAAAGACCGACAGCAGGCCGGCGCTGGGGCGAATCTGTCCGAGCAGCAAACGGAACAGGGTCGTCTTGCCGGCGCCATTGGGACCGACGACGCCGGTGATGCCCGGCTGGATCGCGAATGAGACGTTGTTCAATCCGAGGACCATGCCGTAAAAGCGGCTGAGATTTTCGGCTTGGACGATGGCACTCATGAAGGCGGCGGGAAAGGGTGGCCGTTCATTCCGGGCGGAGGAGCCGGGTGAACACGAGGGATGACGCGATCACGAAGACGCCGAGGCCGGCGAGCGCGCCGCCGAAGTCGTCGGCCCGCGAGCGCTCCCCGGCGCGGCTCAGGCTCGTGGCGAAGCGCGGATTCAGGAGCGGCAGCTGGGTCGCCGCATCGGAAAGGGCGGTGTCGAGGCGCAACACGCGTTCCCGAACTTCACCCAGGTCGTGGGAGAAGCTCGCGCGCCGGATCCAGGCGGGCGCGTGGGGAGGGGAGGCCATCGTTCCGGCGATGATCCACAACCCGATCCAGAGGATGGTCGTGTTTCGGGCGGTGCGCGCCAGCGCGGAAACGCCGAGCGCGATTGCGGCGAGTGCGACCAGCGCGATGCCGTTGAACGCCAGCGCACGGGCCAGCGGCGCGATCGAATAGACGATGAAATCCCGGTTGGTCGCGAACAGCATGCTCACGAGCCAGCCGAAGACCAGCGGGCCCGTCCACGTCAGCAGGATGATTCCCAGGATCATCCCGAGTTTGCCGAGCAGGTAATCCAGCGTCGTCAGAGGCCTCGAGAGATAGATGGTGAGCGCATTGCTGGCGCGGTCGCGGGTGATCAGCCGCGGGATCAGGACGGTCAGGGCGATCAAGGTGAACCAGAGGCCCACGAACGAGTGCACCCAGAAGATCAAGGTGAAGATCCCGCGGACGCAGATGTCCGGATAAAGCGAGACGAAGCCGCCGAGCGCGATGACGATCGCCTCGAGCCGGGCGCTGGAATGTGCGGCCAGCGTTTCCAGCCAGCCGCCGCTGGCGATCGACTGGCTGAACACGAACCCGAGCACGGCGATCGCCAGTCCCGCGCTCCACGCGACGGCGACCAGCAGGCGGAAGAAACGGGTCCGCAGCAGGAGTCGCAGCCCGGTGAACAGGATCGTCCACCGCCGGTAACCGACCCCGTGGGGACGGACGCGCCACCGGCTCAGATCAAGCTTCGTGGCCATGGTGTGCCGTTACCGCGGCAATGAACAGTTCGTGCAGGGCGTCGGGGTTCGGAACGATCTCCGCCGGCGGCAGCCCGTGGGCCTGCATCAGCCGCAGCAGCCAGTCCACCGAATCCGAATGCGACTCGACCCTCAGCCGCCCATTCGAAAGGCGCGTGGCGGGGCGCCCCGCCGCCGCCAGAGCGGCAACATAACGGTCGACTTCACCCGCCGGGGCGACCTCGACGACCCGCCGGTGCCGGCCTTTCAGCGCTGCAATCGTGTCGTGCTCCAGCACGCGGCCGTGTCCGATGATGATCACCCGGTCGCAGACGCGCTCGATGTCGCGCAACAGGTGGGACGACATGATCACGGAGATACCGAGTTCCCGCCACAGCGAGCCGATCAGCGAGAGGATGTGCTCGCGGCCGGAAGGATCGAGACCGTTGGTCGGTTCGTCGAGGAAGACAATTTCGGGATCGTGAACGAGCGCCTGGGCGAGCTTCACCCGCTGTTTCATGCCGGTGGAATAGGTGTCGACCGGCCGGTACCGCTCCTGGCCCATGCCCACGAGGTCGAGAATCTCGTGCGTTCGCTGCCGAGCCGCCCGAAACGACATCCCGGAAAGCTGCCCGCAATAGGTGACGTATTCGCAACCGGCCATTCCCTCGATCTGGCAGTCCTGTTCCGGACTGTAACCGACGCGTTCCCGCGAGGCGCGGTTGGACGTTCGGATGTCCACCCCGAGGACGGTCGCGCGGCCGCTCGTGGGGGTTTCCAGGTTGAGCAGGCATTTGATCAGCGTCGTCTTTCCGGCGCCGTTGGGGCCCAACAGCCCGATCGTGCCGCGCGGAATCGCCAGGTTCACGTTCCGGAGCGCGTGCTGGGTCCCGAAGGTCTTTCCCAATTCATGAATCTCGACCAACGGAGAGTCCTCCGGGCGTGACGCGTCGGAGGGGGCGCTGACTTCAGAGGAGGGCGCGTTCAAGCGGTGGAAAGGTGTGGTGGTCATACACTATTCCGCCGTTCGAAGTTACAAAAATCCGTTCGGGAACCCCGCGTTGCATCCGGCTGCCCTGATTCCCGGCCCCCCGCCGCGGCCGCGATCGGGCCGCCTCAGCGCGAATTCGGATGAACGTAAGTCGCCGGGGCGGCCGGAACGGATTTCCCGCGGTCCGACAGCAGCGGAATAAACGGGCTGTGCGGAAACGCCTTGAGGCCGGCGACCACCGATTCCGCCACGAGTTTGGCGCCCGCCGCATAGGTATGGTTGTGGTCGCTGTATAACCTGTTCACCGCCTCACGGCCCATCTTCTCGTAGCGGTCGGCGCAGAAGTTGGTCAGGTCGAAAACCGGTATGCCGAGGGAACGGCCAAGTTCCAGCGTCCACCGCGTATACGCGCCATGCGCCGTCCCGCGTTCGATCCGGTCCTGCGCCGGATCGTAGTCCTGCGGCAATGGTCCGACGGGCGTGGCGTCGCGGAATTTCACCTTCGGATTGGTCCAGATGTTCCTCGTCGTGACCGTCAGGAAGTACACGTGCGCACCCTTCGCCTGGGCGGCTTCGGCCATCCGCGTCATGTACCAGCCGTAGGTATGCACCACCTCCGTGGTTCCGTCCGGATGTTTCACGTCGACCGTTTCGGCGCCGGTTCCGGGAAGCGAACCGCGGGAACGGGGCCGCTGTGGTGGGTTGCCGTCGTTGATGCCGAAAACCAGCAGGACGAAATCTCCGGGATGGATCAGCCCCTGCACGCGCGGCCAGTCGTTCGGAATCGTGAAGTAGGTGCGGCTGGATTGTCCGGCATGCGCCGCATTATCGACGGAAACTTTTCCCGGATCGAAAAATTCGGCGAGCGGCGTTCCCCAGCCGACGCACCGCTGTCCGTTTCGCCCGACGGCGGTGTTGTGCGCCGTGGAATCCCCGAGTACGAAAATCGTGGGTTTGGCGGACGCAACCGTCGCCACCGACAGGGCGAGGAGCAGGATGACGAGGGAGGGCAACGAAAGGCGGGTGTGCATGGGAAGTAGAAGAACGGAACGACGTTCCGTCGGACGAACCGTTGCTTGTGCGCCGGGAAATTCAAACGCCGGTTGTGTCTTCTCGACGAGGACAAGGACGGTCGGCTCCCCTGGCCGGTCGTCCACCCGATGCCAGCGCCGCCGTCGCGCTCGCTTGACTCTATCGCCTGGCGCTCAAGATCAGACCCCATGCGCTCCCCGCGGTCCGTTCTCGTCGGCAGCATGGCCGGGATTCTCCTCGCCCTCTCGATGGTATTCAGCTCCGGATGCGGCAAAGCTGGAGATACCGCCCAGCCGAAGGGCCCCCCGCCGCTCAGGGCAACGCTCGAGACCAGCCAGGGGACCATCGAGATCGAACTGTTGCCGAGCGTCGCGCCGAAGACGGTGGAGAACTTCCGGTTGCTGGCTCAGCGCGGGTACTACAACGGCCTCACGTTCTTCCGCGTCGTGAAGGGCTTCATGATCCAGACTGGCGACCCAACCAACAGTGGGCAGGGAGGCGAGAGCGCGTGGGGCGGAACCTTTGCCGATGAAATCGACCGAACGTCGCCGTTGTATCGAAATGGCTATGCCCGCGGCACGGTGGCGATGGCGAATTACGGTCCGAACACGAACAAGAGCCAGTTTTTCATCGTGCAGAAGGACTATCCGCTGAACCCCGGATTCGCGATTTTTGGGCGGGTGACCAAAGGGATGGACGTCGTCGATGCCATCGCGAACGCGCCGACCACCCGCGGTTTCGACGGCGGCATGAGCAAGCCGGTCACGCCGGTCGTGATCAAGTCGATCACGATCCAGGCGCCGGCGCCCGCGCCTCCGACCACCGGGAAATAGCGGGCGGCACTGGGAGCGCGGAGAGGAAATCCGGCGCGCGGCCGGAAATCACATCCGGTTCGAGTCGCGCCGTCGCGGGTTTTTGTAGGAGAGAATCGGACGCGCGGATTCACAGATCGCTGACAGACGCGGGCACTCAGGTTCGGCCAAACTGAGACGATGCCAAGAGTGACAGTCTCAAAAGGTCCGTTTGCCCACATGTCTGGTTCGACCGTGCAGTCCGCCGGCAGGGTCGCGGTGTTCCGATCCTTCCCCAACGCGTTGATCTCCCCGCGACGCGCCAGGGGAACTCGCCACTCCCTCGGCGTCGTGTTGTCAGTGTTCGCGGCGTTTGCTGTCACCATGGCCCCCGTCGCCCGAAGCCAGCCGGCCGATTACCCGCTCGCGCCCCGGGATTTGGTCATGCTCGACCAGATTCAGCAGCGGGCGGTTCGCTTCTTCGTTGAGCACTCGGACCCGCATACCGGACTGACCCGGGACCGCGCGCCGACCGACGGATCCCCGAGTGACGCGCCGGCGAGCATGGCGGCGACGGGCTTCGCGCTGACGGCGTGGTGCATCGCCGACGCCCGCGGCTGGGTGTCCCGTGAACAGGCGTCGCAGCACGTGCGCACGACGCTCGAGTTCGCCCTCAACCACGTGGACCAGGTGCACGGGTGGTTCTACCACTTTGTCGACATCCGCACCGGGCGGCGTGACGACGCGAGCGAAGTGTCGACGATCGACACGGCGCTGTTCCTCCAGGGCGCGCTGTTTGCCCGCGAATACCTGAAGGAGACGGCGGTCAGCCGGCTCGTGAACGCCATCTACCGACGGATCGACTGGCGCTGGGCCCTCGACGGGGGGGCCACGCTTTCGATGGGGTGGCGGCCGGAAAGCGGGTTCATCCCGCACCGGTGGGATAGTTACTGCGAACTGATGGGAATGTACCTCCTGGGAATCGGCGCCTCGAACCATCCGCTGCCGCCGGCCAGTTGGGACGCCTGGCGCCGCGGGCCCCGCGTGACGTTTGACGGTCGCAGCTTCATCCAATGCGCGCCGCTGTTTACGCATCAGTATTCCCATGCCTATTTCGATTTTCGCGGGTTGCGCGACGACTACGCGGACTATTGGCAGAATTCGGTCGACGCGACGCTCGCCCAACGCGATTGGTCCGCGGCGCAGAAGACCCGGTTTCCGCACTGGTCGCGCGACATGTGGGGCCTGACGGCGTCCGATGGCCCGCGTGGCTACATGGCTTGGGGGACGCCAGGTCCCGCCAAGGATGAAAGCGACGGCACGCTCGTACCGTGCGCTCCCGGCGGCTCGTTGCCGTTCGCGCCGCGGGAGTGCCTGACCTCGTTGCGCCGCATGCGCACGGTCGGCGGCTCGTCGGTCTGGGGGCGGTACGGATTCGCCGACGCATTCAATCCGGAGACCGGCTGGGTGTCTCCGGATGTGATCGGAATTGATGTCGGAATCACGCTGGTGATGGCGGAAAATCTTCGCTCCGGGATGATCTGGAATGCGTTCATGCAGGCACCGGAAGTCCGGCGCGCCATGCGGCTGGCCGGATTCGAACCGGATTCCGGCGCAGCGAACCGCCCAGCGACCACGTTGGCGGCGACGCATCCGGCGGAGGTACGGTCCAACGTTGCCCCCCTCGATCGCCGGCCCAGCTAACGCGGTTGAAACAAAGATGTCGTCGATCGCCGGCGCGATGCCTCAGCTCGTAGGGCTGGGGCCCCACTCCCAGCCAGCCATGGAGCGGAAGGGACTCCGCGCCCTACCGGAGGCTTCCTTCGGGCCTCTCGCCGCGTGGCGCAGGTGCTATGACACGGAATCAGTCCCGGCAAAAAATGGCGGGACCATGTGCTCAGCGTCATGGAGCACCAACTAGTTGTGCGATCGCGCCCCTCCTCGTCAGCCGTTCAAGTCGGCGGCATCCGCGCCGATAACGAGGGCGCAGTCGGCATCCACACTCCTAGATGAACATACCCAGTTCCGGCGCCGCCGGATCTTCCGAAATCGTTTCGGGCGCCAGCGCGCCGATGTCTCCCGCGCAGAAGATGTCCGATCTGTTTGCGCAAATCGATACGTCTGGATCCGGCAGCATTTCCCAGAGCCAGTTCGACCAGGCGTTTCAAACCCTGAATCCGCCGCCCTCGTTTCAGGCGGCTGGAGCCGACTCGGTCTGGGCCAAACTCGACCCGAACGCCACCGGCTCCGTATCCAAGCAGGATTTCGTCAGCACGATGACGTCGTTCATGAAGCAACTGCGCGGACACCATCTCCAGCGCGGCAGCGCCGACGGAGCGGCCTCGATCTCGAACAGCACGAGTTTCCTGGCGGCGCTGCAATCGTCGGGTGGTGAATCCGCCACGGTCGCAAGCACGGCGGCCTCGAGCGGCTCGGTTGGCACGTTTCTCGATTTCCTGGCGTAACCCGCCAACCGGCGCTCGTGCCGTCGACACCCCCGGCTGCCGGCGGCCCGCTCAACTGAGCGGCAGATCCCGCGAGACGTTGGCTCCGACGTTGCCGTCCACGTCCATCCAGAGGCTCGGCAGGTGCGGTAACAGCCGCAGCCATTCCGGACCGTCGCGTCCTTTCAGCATGGCAATCGTCGTGAAACCGCCGGCGGCCAGGCAGCTCGGCGCGATCACCGTCACGCTCGCGAGCCCCTCGGTCGGCCACCCTGTCTTCGGATTCAGGATGTGACTGTAACGGCGGCCGTCGACGACGACGAATCGCTCGTAGTCTCCGCTGGTCGCCAGGCCTCCGTTCAGCAGATTCATGACGCCGATGAAGGCGTCGGTCTGCCGAGGGTGGCGGATGTGCACCGCCCAGGGGCTGCCGTCCGGGCGGGGCCCGATCGCGCACAAGTCGCCGCCCAGATCGGCCAAACCGTGCCGAATTCCCGCCTTGGCGCACACCTCCGCCGCGCGATCCACCGCGTATTCCTTGCCGATGCCTCCGAAATCCAGCTCCATGCCGGCGACGGGGAAGGAGAGCCGCGGGGCTTCCCACCGCAGTTTTTCAAAGCCGACCAGCGGGAGGATCCGGTCGAGGTCTGACTGCTGCGCCGTCTGTCCGGAATTGAAGTTCCACGCGCGCCGCAGGATGCCGCTCGTGATGTCGAACAAGCCGCGGCTCATCCGGTGCAGCAGTTCCGCGCAGTCAATCAGCTCGGCCGTTTCGGAATCGACGGTGATGCTGCCGCCCGCCGCCGCGACCCGGTTGATCTCGCTCAGCAGGCTGTCGGGCAGGTAGCGGGAATACCGCGCTTCGATTCGCCGAACTTCGGCTTCCGCCGCCGCGGCAATTTCGACCGAGCCGTCGTATAGCTGCAGAACGCAGTCCGAGCCCATCGCCGGGAAAGTGTAGCGACTTGGGTTCGGCATCGCGGGACTCTGAGCGGCGATCGCCGCTCCCGTCGACCGATTTCACCGTGCACCGCGAGAACACCGGTCTCGCCGGCACACCGGTGGAACCGGGCTTCAGCTCACGCCGGTTTTTTGGCCGGCTCGAGCGCGTATCCGTCCTTGCGATCCAGCATCGCCCAGCCGTGACCGGCGATCTCCTTGCGGAGCGCATCGGCGGTCGCGAAGTCCTTCGCCTGTTTGGCTGCCCATCGTCGGTCGGCGAGCGCTTTCACGGCGTCGGGTGCCTCCGCCTTCGGCGCGGTCGGCGCGTCGAGCTTGAATCCCAGCGCGAACATCGCCCGATCGAAGGTGGCGGTGTCCACGCCCGCGGAGCCACGGTTCACGATCGTGAACAGAATCCCGAGGGCGGCGGGCGTGTTCAGGTCGTCCTGGAGTGCCGCGAAGTACGGCGCGAACAGCGACGCGTCGCCGCCGGTGGCCGGCAATTTCCCCCGGTAGGCGCGCAGGGTCGTGAGCGCGCTCTCGGCCGCGTGCAGCGATTCGAGCGTGAAATTGAGCTGCTTCCGGGGATGGCCGGCGAGCAGGGCGTACCGGACCGCCATCGGTTCGTGTCCCTTGGCCACGAGGTCGCGGAGCGTGTAGAAGTTCCCCTTGCTCTTGCTCATCGTGGTTCCGTTCACGAGCAGGTGCTCGCTGTGGTACCAATGGCGCGCGAGCATCGTCCCGTTGCAGCATTCGCTCTGCGCAATTTCGTTCTCGTGATGCGGGAACAGCAGGTCGACGCCGCCCGTGTGCAGGTCGATCGTCTCGCCCAGGATCGACTTGTTCATCGCGCTGCACTCGATGTGCCATCCGGGCCGGCCTTCGCCGGCTCCGGCCGGTCCCGGCCATTTGACGTTGCCGTCCTCGTCGGGCTTGTACGCCTTCCAGAGCGCAAAATCCGACACCGAGTCCTTGTGGTCGGCGTCCGCGATTGCGTTCGTCACCTTCAACTCGCGCTCCTTGATCCGCGAGAGCCGGCCGTAATCCGGGAACGTGCTGAGCCTGAAGTAGACGGATCCGTCGGCCGCCCGGTAGGCGTGGCCCTTCTCCATCAGCACCTCGATCATGCTGACCTGCTCCTTGATGAAGCCGGTCGCGGTGGGCTCCGCATGCGGCGTGAGGAGGTTCAGGGAGGCGCAATCCTCGTGGAAGATCGCCGTCCAGTGGCGCGTGATCTCCGAAAGCGGCCGCGCCTCCTTCCTGGCCTGGCCGATCGTCCGATCATCAACGTCCGTCAGATTCCGGACGTGCTTCACCCGGGCGGGGCCGAATTCGAGTTCGAGCAGCCGGCGAATGACGTCATTCACCACGAACGTCCGGAAATTGCCGATGTGGGCGGGGGCGTAGACGGTCGGTCCGCAATTGTAGAACCGAAACACGCCATCGGGATGCGACGGCTGAAGTTCGCGAAGCTCACGGGCGAGCGAGTCGTGGAGTCGGATGGCCATGCGTCGGAGGCGAAGGAGGGAAAAGAGGGTGCGAAACCGTAACGGACAAGCGTGAGGTGGCCAGGGCGGGAGACGCAAGTTGAAGCTCTGCGTGAAACTCGGGGAAGCAGGCACCAGTGGAAACGGCGGTGGCCGCGCCGCTTACAAACCGCCGGTGCCGCACAGGGTGGTCCGTCCACCTTCGTGTCAGCCGGCCTGCCGCGGGGCCGGAACGACGACTTCCGCCATTGGGGCGCACCGACTCCCCGTCGGCGAAATGGCCGAAGGCGCCTCAACCTGTTCCAGTGCGGGCGGTTCGTGCCGATAAAGGAGAGTTCCTGTACCAATGGAGCCTTCCCCCGATCGAACGCGAACCGCGCGCCTCGCCGCCGCGGCCCGGCGGACCGTGTTCGGATTTGGCGCGCGGGAAATCGGATTTGGGGCGCTGGCGCTCGGCGTTCTCGTGGCGAGCACGCTCTTGCTGCACCGCCGGCATGCCCGCGACTTGCGCGAACTCGATCAGATCCAGGCCGTGCTCACCGTGCGGACGGATGCCGCCGACGCGTACCAGCAGCGGATGCGTGCGCTCCAATGGCAATCGCGGCAGATGCAGCAGTTGGCCGATGCGCAGACTGCGGAGCCGCTTCATACCTGGGCGCGCGAGCGTGCCCGCCGGTTTGCCGCGTTTGTCGACCAACTGGAACACGAGCACGAGGCCCATGTGTTCGAACAGACGGCGCACGCGATCAAGGAGCTGATGGCCAAGGGGGAATTGACGGCGGCCCGGGCCCGCCTGAAAGACCTGCCGATCATCTCGTTTCCGCCCCAGGCCGCTTTCGAGCGGATGCGTCACGATGTTTTTGATGCGCCGCTCGCGGAATTCAGCCGGCAGAATCCCGACTACTACCGCGCCTTCCATCAGATGGAGCCCGCGGCGGCGCGGGAGGACGAAGCCGCGTTGCGGCGCGAAATCGCGGCGGCGGGGGAGGAAAATGTCACGCCGCAGCTGATGCTCAAGGTCGACCTCCTCACCGCGGTCGCCCCGGCCGACGATCCGGTCGTGGCGCAATGGTCCTCGCTCGCCTCCGCCCTCGATTACCTGGCGGATCCGGATGGAGCGACCCTGGCGCGATGGCGTCGTGCGCAGTGGGCGATCAAGTTGAAGGACTGGCCCACCGCCGCGGCTGAGATGCAGTCGATTCTGAAATCCAAGGTCCGGACGCGACAACCGTTTCGGGCGGCACTCGGTTGGGTTCTGGAGAAACGGAACCCCGACAATCCCGAACAGGCGTATCCCTACCTGGCCGAGGCGGCGGCGGCGGGGGACAAGCCGGCGCGGGACTGGGTCGCCCGGGAGGATTACCAACAAGGACGATACGCGAGCGCTCGCCGGTGGCTCGAGTCCGCCGTGGCGGACGGACAGGCGGATGCCGTCCCGCTGCTGCTCCAGGTCTATGAGAAGCAGCCGGAGTCGGGCGCGAATGCGCTGGATCACCGGATCGGAGTCGTGGAACGGGTGACGGACCGCCCCGATGCACCGGCGGCCGCGTGGATCGCACTTGGACGCCTGTACGAGGCGCGGGAACCGGACGGAGCCAAGGCGCATGCGTGTTACGAGCGCGCGGCGGCAAAGGGATCGGCCGTTGGAACGGCGGAGGTTGCCCGGTGTGACTTGAAGGGAATCGGGACACCACCGGATGCCGAAGCCGCCCGGGACGCGGCCTGCGAGGCCTTCCGCGCCGGAGAACGGGACCAGTCCGTCGCGGTCCTGATCGAGCTGATGCGGCGGAATCCGGAACGGACCGCCGGCGCGGTGCAGCAGATGTTCGAGCAGGAAGAGGTGTCTGCGCCGGGCGGATACCGCGAGCGGCGCATCGTCGACGGTCCGGGCGTGACGAAGCTCAAGGAGCTGCTGGCCCATTATTTTGATCAGCTCGGACAGTATGCGCAGGCGGCACGGTATTACGCCGGCGCGCGCGACAGCACAGCCACGGCGCGGTTGGCCGCACTTACGGCCACGCATCGCTGTGAACGTTGCGGAGGCACCGGGAAGATCCAGGTGACATCGCCATGCCCGACCTGCGACGGGAAGGGAAAGCAGATCTGCGGCTATTGCAGCGGGACCGGTTTCATTTACGTGCCTGGCACACCGCCATGTCCGACCTGCGGGGGAACGGGGACGATCGTTCAGAATCGCAAGGTGGTTGTCTGCGCGACCTGCGGAGGAACGGGAAAGGGGAAGGGGAACGTCATCAAACAGGACTGCCCGCATTGCGACCACGGTTACGTCGCGTGTCCGGAATGTGGAGGCACTGGCGTCATCACCGTGACAAAAGAGTGCCCCGAATGCCATGGACGCGGAACGTGGACGCTGGCGGACCGTGGTGAGGAGAACTGACGTGTAGCCAGGACGCGCCCCCACGTCCCTCACGAGACGGCGCTGACGGGTTCCGGGCGTGCGCCGGGCCTGTCCGGCGGGCGATTTGCGTCCGACCTGCGCCGGGCCGGTGGCGCGGCCGGCAGCTCAGGCGGCAGCGGCTGCCGCAACCGGTGCTTCGCGCCCGCAGAGTTCGTGCGGACGGTCAAGGACGGCGGACCACGCGATCGGCATCTGGCCGTCGAGGCCGAGCGAGAAGACAAACGTCTTCCAGTCTTCGCCCGGAAGCGGCGCGTGTTCCTCCGCCGTGAATCCGCGGCGGGTGTAAAGTTGGGTGGCGCGGGCGTACTCGGACTCGTCCGTCGTCCAAAGCCGCAGGGTGTGCCGGCCTTCGGCACGGGCCGAGGCGATCAGCCAATCCAGCATCCTGGCCCCTCCACCGAAGCCGCGTGCGGCCGGCAGGAGCCCGAACCAAGCCAGCCACAGTTCGTCGGGCTGCGCCTGATAGCCATAAAGCATTCCCAGGCCGCAGACCGGACCGCGGCCGAGATGGGCGGTCCAGCAGCGCACGGACGAAAGCCGGCGCTCCGAATAGAACGCGGCGTGTTCCACGGGAGAAACCGTGGCGGCGAGGGCCAAGGTGTGTTCGCGTTCCCACGGGAACAATTCCGAAGCGACCTCCTGGGTGGCAACGAGGTGCGCACGGTCGAGCGGCTGGAAGTTCATGGAGCCGCGAACGCTACCGGAGGGTCTCGGCCCGTCCCAGCTACAGCACAGGCGACGGCCGAGGTAATGACCTCTCTAATAAATTCCGCTGAGACAGAACGACGCGATCGGACGATTAATTACGCCAGCCGAGGCTCGCTATAAATGATGCATCAGGTGGTTGCGTAATGTTCCACTCGGTTGCGTTCCGCGGGCGCTAAAAGTCGGGCTTTTAGATTCAAATGCCGTGGGAATTTGGCACCTTGACCTGAGGGTTGAGTGGCGGCGCCGCATTTGTAACGGCATGATGGATAGTAGGCTGTGGCTCGCGCCATGCGCCAGTGCCAACTCCGTTTCGGCCCTCGAGTGCCCAGCGCGGTGTTCGGGCGATATCCGCGGGCATACTGAATCAGACGAAGCTGCAAGATAGCGAAGGACACGTGTCCGAAAGGCATTGCGCTCGGAATCGGGATTTGAACGATAGCCGGCCCTGGCCGGAACGTCGGACCAATCTGGTCCTGCCGGCAGAAAACTCCTTCCCCCATGCGTTACCGCCCCTGCCTCGCTGCCCTCCTGATTGCCGCCAGCGCCACGTTTGTTCGCGCTGGGCTGCCCCAAAAACCGACGCTCAACCTCGACGTGGCGAAGAAGATCGCTGCCCGGGCCGAAACGGAGGCGGCAAAACGGAATTGGACCATGGTCATCGTGGTTCTGGACGACGGCGGCAATGTGATCCTGCTCGAGCGAATGGACGGCACGCAGCTCGGCAGCCTGGAAGTCGCTGAAGGCAAGGCGCGGACCGCCCTCCGGTTCAAGCGGCCGAGCAAGGCGTTCGAAGATGCGGTGGCTGGCGGACGAAACGCGATCCTGTCGCTGCCCGGCGTAGTCGCGATCGAGGGTGGCATGCCGCTGATGGTCGACGGAGTCCCCGTGGGGGCGGTTGGAGTCAGCGGGATGAAGTCGAACGAGGATGGGGTGGTCGCGCAGGCCGCGGTCGCGGAATTCAACGAGCTCACGAAGTAGCGCGGGCGATCCGGTTCCTCGGTTCCGTCATGAACCCGGTGCGCATCGGACTGATGGGAGCGCGTTACGGCGCGCGCATGCATCTTGCGAACGACGCGCGGCTGCGCCCCCGGGCGAGGATCTGACCTTGGAGGACCGAAGTGCCGAAACACCAACCGCGGAGCGGGGCCGGAGGATGCCGGCGCGGCGCCGTGATCGTGCGATCCCCGTTGTCCGTTGAAACGTCTTTCCTGCTTCCATGCGTATCACCGCCATTCATGAGAAAACGGCGCCGATCGCCTCGCCGATCGCCAACGCCTACATCGATTTTTCCAAGATGACCTGTTCGGTCGTCGCGGTCGTCACGGACGTCATCCGCGACGGAAGGCCGGTCGTGGGGTACGGATTCAATTCCAACGGCCGGTACGGGCAGGGCGCCTTGATGCGCGAACGATTCATCCCGCGGATCCTCGAGGCCGATCCCGCAACGCTTCGCGATGACCAGCGTGACAACCTCGATCCGCACAAGATCTGGGCGCGCATGATGGTCAACGAAAAGCCCGGCGGGCACGGCGAGCGGTCCGTGGCGGTCGGCACGATCGACATGGCTGTGTGGGATGCGGTCGCCAAGATCGAGGGCCGGCCGCTTTTCCGGCTGCTGGCCGAGCGGTACGGCGACAATCGGCCCAACCCGAGGGTCTTCGTCTACGCCGCCGGCGGCTACTACTATCCGGGCAAGGGTCTCGACGGGTTGAAGGCCGAGATGCGCAGCTACCTCGAGCGCGGGTTTACGGTCGTGAAGATGAAGATCGGTGGCGCGCCGCTGGCCGACGACCTCAAGCGAATCGAGGCCGTCACGGGAATCCTGCCCACGGGCTGTCAGCTGGCGGTCGATGCGAACGGCCGTTTCGATCTGAAAACGGCGGTCGAGTATGCGAAGGCGTTGTCCGCGTACGACCTGTTTTGGTACGAGGAGGCCGGCGATCCGCTCGATTACGCGCTGCAGGCCGAGCTGGCGAAACACTACGCGAAACCGATGGCGACCGGAGAGAACCTGTTCTCGATGCAGGACGCCCGGAATCTGATCCGCTACGGTGGCATGCGCCCGGACCGCGACTGGCTCCAGTTCGACTGTGCGCTGAGCTACGGACTCGTCGAATACCTGCGGACCCTGAAGATGCTGGCCGATCACGGCTGGTCGGCCAGGCGCTGCATCCCGCATGGCGGTCACCAGATGTCGCTCAACATCGCGGCCGGTCTCGGGCTGGGCGGCAACGAATCCTATCCCGATCTCTTCCAGCCATACGGCGGATTCCCCGACGGCGTGAACGTCGAACGCGGCTACATCACGATGCCGGACCTGCCCGGAATCGGCTTCGAGGGCAAATCGGCACTGTATCGCGAGCTGAAAACCCTCACGCCGTAGGAATCTCCCCATCGTCACCGCCGACCCCAGGACGTCTCATGTCTAACCCCGCCACCGCATCCAGACCGACCCGATCGTGGCCGGCGCGCTTCGTCCGTGAGCTCTATGGCCAGGTGATCCTTGGGATGATCGCCGGCGTGATCGTCGGCGTCCTCTGGCCGAAATTCGGGGCCGACCTGAAACCGTTTGGCGACGGTTTCATCCGCCTGATCCGAATGCTGCTGGCCCCGATCATCTTTGGCACCGTGGTGATCGGGATCGCAAAGATGGAAAACCTGAAGGAGGTCGGGCGCGTCGGGGTGAAGGCGCTCCTGTACTTCGAGGTGGTGTCGTCGCTGGCGCTCCTGCTCGGCCTCGTGGTGGTGAACGTCATGCGGCCCGGCGTCGGCATGAACGTCGACGCGAAGACGCTCGATCCCGCCGCGATCAGCACCTACACCGCGACGGCGGCGCAGAATCACGGCTGGGTCGAGTTCCTCCTCAACATCATCCCGAATTCGATCGTCGATGCGTTCGCACGCAGCGACATGCTGCAGATCATCCTGTTCTCGGTGCTGCTGGGGATTGCGATGGCTCGGTTTCCGGCGAAGACGCAGCCGTTGTTCAAGGTCATCGATGCGGCGCTGCACGCGTTGTTCGTCATCGTCGAGATGGTCATGCGCGTGGCGCCGCTGGGCGCCTTCGGCGCCATGGCATTCACCGTCGGAAAATACGGGATCGGCTCGCTGACGTCCCTCGGTGAGCTGGTGGCGGCGGTTTACGGCACGTGCGCGCTGTTCGTCTTTCTCGTGCTCGGTGCGATCGCGCGCGCCGCCCGGTTCAGCCTGCTGCGGTTCCTGCGTTACATTCGCGACGAGATCGCGGTCGTGTTCGCCACCTCGTCGACCGAATCGGTGCTGCCGCGGATGATGGAGAAGATGGAGGACGTCGGCTGCGCCAAGCCGGTCGTCGGGCTCGTGCTGCCGGCGGGCTATGTCTTCAACCCGGATGGAACGGCCGTGTACCTGACGCTGGCGGCGGTCTTTGTCGCGCAGGCGACGAACACGCCGCTGTCGATCGGTGACCAGCTGGTCGTGCTCGCGTTTCTGATGCTGACCTCGAAGGGCTCGGCGGGCGTGGCCGGCGCCGGTTTCATCACGCTGGCCGGGACGCTGGCGTCGGTCGGCAAGATTCCGGTGGCGGGAATTGTCCTGCTGCTGGGAATCGAGCGTTTCATCAATGCGGCCCGTGCGGTCACGAACCTGATCGGCAACGGGGTGGCCACGATTGTCATCGCGAAATGGGAAAATGCCTTCGACCACCAGCGGGCCGACCTCGTGCTCAACGGCGGTGGGCCCGGCGGCTATGCGGGCGCCTTGGCCGGACCAACCGACCGCAACGCCGGCGATCCTCGTGGATTCTGATGCAGCCGCGGTGACCCCACCGCGCGGGACAGGACGGACCCGGCGCCTCGCGCGGTAAGGTCACCACGCCTACAACGGACAGGCTCGCGGCGATCGCTGACCGGGATGCGCCAATAAAAAAAGGCCGCCCGGGAAGGGCGGCCGGTAAAGTCAGGGGACGACGGCTTACTTGCCGAGGTTCTTGCGGAGGTCCGGGAGCTGGCCCTCGCTGCCGAGGAGCTTGTTCCGGCTCGCGATGAACTTCGCGTATTCGTCCATGAAGATCTTCCCCGGCGGGCGGAAATCGAACTCCGTCGGCTTGTCGCGGAAGAACTCGCGGTGAACGCGCGTCCAGACCAGGCGGCCGTCGGTATCGATGTTGATCTTGGTGACACCGAGCTTCGCGGCCGGCAGGTACTCGTTGACGTCGACGCCGACGGCGCTGCCCAGCTTGCCGCCGGCGGCATTGATGCGGGCGACCTCATCCTGCGGGACGGAGGACGAACCGTGCATCACGAGCGGATAATTCGGCATCAGCTGCTGGATCTTCTTCAGCACGTCGAAGTGCAGCGATTGCTTGCCCTTGAATTTGTACGCCCCGTGGCTGGTGCCGATCGCGCAGGCGAGGGAATCGCAGCCGGTCTTCTGGACGAAATCCTGGGCTTCGGCCGGATTGGTCAGGGTGGCGTGGCCGTCCTCAACCTTGATGTCCTCCTCAACGCCGCCGAGCATGCCGAGTTCGGCCTCGACCGACAGGCCCTTCTTGTGCGCGGCCTGGACCACGCGTTTCGTGATCTCGACGTTCTTGTCGTACGGTTCGTGCGAAGCGTCGATCATCACCGAACTGTAGAAACCGGAATTGATGCAGTCGTAGCAGGTTTCCTCGTCGCCGTGGTCAAGATGCACCGCGAAAATCGCCTCGGGGAAAATCTCGTTGGCGGCGCGGATGACCGCCTCGAGCATCTTCTTGTCGGTGTACTTCCGCGCACCCTTCGAAATCTGGATGATGAAGGGGGCCTGCGACTGGATGCAGCCCCGGAAAAGGCCCATCGCCTGCTCGGCGTTGTTGATGTTGTAGGCGCCCACGGCGTACTTGCCATAGGCGTGTTTGAAGAGCTGCGCGGTGGTAACGATCATAGGCGGAAAAAGACAGCGTCGAACGTTTCGTTCCGAGCCGCACACCGCAAGGGTTTTCTCTGTGCATAAATGGCGATCCCTTGCGCGCGACTTGGCCCTGGTTCGCGTTGCGGCCGATCACGGATCTGACTGCGCTGGAACGACCGCGCGATGAACGTGCGGCTGCCGATCGCATCGCGGCGAAACAATCCGTCGGAGGTCAAACGTGCCGACGGCCCTCCCGGCAGTGCGCGCTCAACCGCCGCCGCTCGGGCGCGCGGCGCCAGGCTGCGCCGGGGCCGAGCCGTTTCCGGACCCCTTGCCCGCGTTCAGTTGCTGCAAGTTGCTGCGGATGACCTGTTGAAGCTGCTGGGCGGCCTGTTGCTGCTGCTGGAGTTGTTGCAGCACGCTGACCTGAGTCTGGTTCAGGACGGACTGGGCCTGGTTGACGGCCGCCGACGTGATCGGCGCGGATCCGGGCCCAACCAGGCCTCCCATCGCGCCGCCGCCAAACCCCATGACCATCCCGCCCATGCGTCCCCCGCCATTCATCGCCACGTAGCCGGTGTTGCCTCCACCTTCAGTGCCGTTGGCGCGCTGGGGAGAGTTGGACGCGAGAATCTGAACCAACTGGTCGGATTGTGCCGAACTCAACGGGCTGTCCGTGTTGCTCAGCCGCTGCTGCAGCGTGTTCACGAGATTCCGCTGCGGCATCGTCTGCTCATAGTTCGTGAACTGCGAATAGTCGTCGGCGCCGAGCAGGGATTTGATGCTGTCATTGATCGGGGCCTGCGCGTCCGCGACGAGCTTCTGGAAGCCGGCCGGATCGGTTCGCGGGTTGATTCCCTGGTCACGCGCTGCCGCCCACACGTCCTGGATCGCATTTTGCCGGTCGATGAGCAGGCCCTCCAGCTTGCCGGACTGCTCGGACGTGAGCCCGAGGTTCCGGAATAGGGCGGCGTACCGCGCATCGAGCATTGCCTTCTGCTGGGTCGCGATGAGCGCCTGGACTTCGGGCTTGGCCATCACCTCGCGGAATTCGGCGAACCGCTGCCCAGGACCAAACCGGCGCGGCCCTCGCCGCCGCGAGTCCTCCTGGTCCCCGTTGGTCCCTGCAATCGCATTGTCCTCCTCCGCGACGGCGTCCAGGCCGCGCGTGGCCGCCAGTTGCTCGTGCAACTGCCGGTTCGATTTCTCGAGATCGGCGAGCTTCTTCTCGAGGTCCGCGCGCGCGTTCGGATCCAGGGCCGCGGCCCGCAGCGCCACCAACTCCTGATATTGGTGCCAGGCGAGCGCGGCACCTCCGATCGTGGTGAGTGCCAGGAGGACGATGATGAAGTTCTTGGGGGAGTTCACGGTTCGGCGCATGACGCGAAGGTCAGCGGGAAGTTTCCGGGCGAAGGGGAGCCGCCATTCTCGTCCGGCAGGCGACGGGATCAAGCCGTCTCATGCCGCGGTGCCGCGTGGGCGCCATCGCGACCGCGCCCGCGTTCGGGCAACCTCCGGGCGGCCAGCGTGTACCGCCGGCCGCGCAGCCGCCCCGGCTGCGCCCGGGCGGCTCGCTCCCTGCCGTCAGCGGGGAGGAAACTCGAACTCGGCCTTTGCGCCGGTCTTCGACAGGACGAGGTAGGCGCCGAACGGCTGCCCGCGTTTCGACATGAAGCCCTGGATGAGCCCGGTTCGCCCCTCCTCGAACAGCGGACGCACCTCGTCGAGCTCCAGCTTCCGACCGCACAATTCGCGCTTCAGCGTGAACACGACACGGTTGTCCTGGTCGGGCCGTCGCACGTAGAAGGCCTCCGGCGTCTCCAGGAGCTCCCCTTCCTTGTGCATCTTGCTCGGGCCGATGACCGTCGCCTTCGAGAGATCCGGCGGGGCCTTGGCCTTGCGGACGATCGGATTTCCGTCCTTGTCGACCTTGGGAGCGCGGGGCGGAAACTCCCAGGCGATCCGTCCATCTTCGCGTTTCAGGAAGGCGTCAAACGGACGGCCCTTCTTGGAGATGAATCCCTTGATGAGCTCGGTCTTTCCCTGGGAAACGAGTTGGATCGCGGCCTCGCGCGGGATCGGCTTCTGGCACATCAACCGCCCGACGCGGAAACTCTGTTTCCAGCCTTCGCCCGCACGTTCCCGCAGGATATAACTCGATCCGTTCTCGCAGAGCTCCGAGCCCGTGGCGGGGTCGGTCCAGAACGGTTCGAGGGTCCCGATGTCCTGCTTGTCCCCGAAATCGTATTCCGTTTTCCACTTCCCGGTCTCGGCGTCCTTCGCCAGCTTGAGCGTCGCCGCGAAGCGCGCGCGGGTCTTGGCGGAGATGAAGCCGTCGATCGGGCCGACGGCGCGCTTTTCCACGAGTTCCTTGACCTCCGTTTCCTCCATTTTCCGTCCCCCGATCACCTTGTAGACGATCAGTTCGCCGTCCTGCGATTTGTAGCCCCGCAGGGTTTCGCGCAGCGGCTTGCCGTCGGTCGGGGAAAGAATGTCGGTTTCACGGGCGACGGACTCGTCCTCCTGGAAGCCTTTCACGCGCTCGACGATGCCCTTCGTGGTGGAGGCGATTTCCGCCATGAACTTCTCGCGCGTGAACTTTCCCTGCTCCATCTGCCGGAGCTTGTACTCCCATTCGCCGGTCAGGTCCGGTTTCGTGAGTTCCTCCGCCTTGACTGCGCCGAGGAACTGGAGCAACTGCTCGGCCTTCGCCGTCGGCACGAGCTCCCGGTTGTTCCGGTCCATGTACTTCTGATTGATCAGGCCGTCGATGGTGTCGGCCCGGGTCGCGGGCGTGCCGAGCCCGCGCTCTTTCATCGCTTCCGCGAGTTCGTCGTCGTCGACGAGCTTGCCGGCGCCTTCCATCGCGGAGAGCAGCGTCGCTTCGGTGTACCGCGGTGGCGGCTTCGTCTGCTCGGCGTGCAGGATGGGGTCGAGCGTCCGGGCCTGGGCCGGCGATCCATCTTCCGCCGAGAGCGCTGGAAGCGCCTTGGAATCGGGCGACCCGTCATCGACCGTGTTCTTGCCGTAGACGGCCAGCCAGCCGGCGAAGGTCAGGACCTTGCCCTCGGTTTTGAACTCGTGGCCGGGCGCGACGGTGCTGATGCGCGTCGTGACGTCGAATTCGGCGGCCGGATGGAATGCCGCGACGAACCGCCGGGCGATCATGTCGAAGACCTTGCCCTCCATGTCGTCAAGGTGCTTGGCCTCGTGGGCGGTGGGAATGATCGCGAAGTGGTCCGAGATCTGGGCGTTGTTGAAGATCCGCTTGTTGGGAACGACCCAGCCGGATTCCAGCACTTTCTGCGCATGCGGCGCCAGATCGTGTCCGTGAAGGTTCCGCAGCGTCTCGCGCACGGTAGGTATATAGTCCTCCGGCAGCGCGCGGGAGTCCGTCCGCGGATAGGTGATCATCTTGTGGCGCTCGTACAGCGCCTGCGCGATTTGCAGCGTCCGCCGGGCGGGCAGTCCGTACCGGTTGTTCGCCTCGCGTTGCAGCGTCGTCAGGTCGTACAGCCGGGGCGAGGCCTGGGTGCTGGCCTTTTTCTCCTCCGTGACGCGCGCCAGCGGCTGGCCCTGGCAGGCGGCCAGGACGGCTTCCGCGACGGCTTTCTCCCAGATCCGGTCGATCCGGTCATGCTCGTCGTTTTCCGACCGCTTGAAGTTCGGCCGCTGGTAGCTGCCCTCGTACCGGCCCTTGGCGATCTCGAACGTCGCCGTCACCCGCCAGAAGTCCCGGGGCTTGAAGTTCCGGATTTCCTGCTCGCGGGCGTACACGATCGCCAGCGTCGGCGTCTGCACGCGGCCGACCGAGGCGACGTTGCCGGCGCGCGATCCGAACATGCGTTTGGTGAGCGCGCGCGTGCCGTTGATGCCAATCAGCCAGTCGCTTTCGCTGCGGCAGCGGGCGGCGTCCTCGAGCCCGTGCATCTTTTCGCCGTCGCGCAGATTCTTGAACGCCTCGCGGATGCCCTCCGCGGTCATCGTCTGCATCCAGGCGCGCTTCACGGGCAACTTGCATTTGGTCAACTGGTACAGGTAGGCGAAGATCAGCTCGCCCTCGCGGCCGGCGTCGCACGCATTGACCACCAGGTCCACATCCTTCCGGGCCAGGAGCTTCTTCAGGGCATTGAAGCGCTCCTTCGATTCCTCCGCGGGCTTGAGGCCGAACTTGTCGGGAATGATCGGCAGCGTCTCGAGCCGCCAGAATCCGTACTTCTTCTTGTCAATGTCCTCCGGCATCTCGAGTTCCACGACGTGACCGAGCGCGTACGAGATGACGAATTCGTCGTTCTCGTAGTGGTCGGCCTTCTTGGGAATTTTGCCGAGGGCGCGCGCGAGATCGGCCGCAACGGACGGCTTCTCGGCGATGACAAGACTCTTCATTGGGAGCGAGCGGTTACGCAGCGCACCAACGAAGTGCAAGAAATTGTTTTCGCGAGTCGCCGGTACGGGTGGTCTCGGAGGCCGGAAAAAACGTCCGGACAAACCGCCGGCTTCCAACGCTTTTTCCCCTCGGCGCTCCCGGAGCCGAGGCTCCGCGTCCGCGGGTCACCCCGGCGCGGGACTGAATTTTCATCGCCCGGCGTTCCGCTTCGCGCGCCCGGCCGTCACCGGGTCGCCGGCGCCGCCGCGACGATCAGTTTGGCGGTGACGTGATGGACGCCTTCGGTGTCGAGCGCGAGGGCCACGGCCCGCCCGATCAAGGTCTCCGAATCCACCGTGCCGGTGAGGACGACATCGCCGCCGCTGCTTGCGACGGTGATCGTCCCGGCCGACAGGTTTCGGTCGAGAACGTACTTGGCCTTGATCACCGCGACGATGCGGGCGTCGGCGGCGCGTTCGCGAAGCCGCGCGACGTTCTCGCGCGCGACGCGGCCCGATTTCGCCAGGTCCTCGTGGATGTCGTCCGGCGTCAGATGCCACTCGCGCATTTTCTCGCTGATCGTGGCGGACACGCCGGACGCCGCCCCGCGGGCCTTGGCGCCGGCTTCGTTGGCGGCATCCCGGGCGGCGGACGAGTAATGCGAGGAGTCGAATCCGGCGACGTGACCCCGTCCCGGTTGCGCCTGGTAGAAATGGAGGGCGATCGCACCGAGACAAAGGCCGAGCACGAACACGAAGAGGGTTCTCATGCCGGTGAACACTGTGGCGGAAACATCGGATGACAAGTGGCCCGGGCGTGGGAAAATTTTCCCATCCCCGTGCATCGCGGCGGCGCACCGCGACGCCAGCACGGGTTCTGCACCCTATGGCACGCTCAGCACCGCGACCGACTGGCCGAGATTTCCCCGGCCGGGCGCGCACGGGAGGTGAGATCAGGATTCGGCGGGTCGCTACGGATTGGCTGCGGCCGTCGCCACGGTCCTCGCCTGATGTCTCGACTCGAGGAAGGCGACGATCGCGTTGAGGTCGTCAGGCTTCAGCATGTTGCCGAACGCGGGCATGTTGTTTCCGCCGTTTACGATCCGGACGATCATGTCGTCTTTCGACAGCCGGTCGGCGACGTAGGTGAGGTCGGGACCCCTCCGGCCGCCGTGACCGGAGATCAGGTGGCAATTCAGGCAGGCATGGTCATGGAACAGCTTGGCGCCTCGCACCACCTCGGCGTTCGTGGTTCCAATCACCGCCGGGGCCAGCGGGCGCGCGTTGAAGTTCGGCGACCAGGGCGAGTTGGCGCCCTCGATCCATAGCGAGCCGATCATCAGCACCGAGAGCAGGACCACGCCGATTGACCAGGGCCGGCGCGACCAGTGCCGCTCGCCCTTGTTGCCGAGGATCGGCGCGAGCAGGATAATGAACGCGATGAGGATCGGCGCGCCGACCATGACCACGCCTTCGATCCGCGGCGGGATCATCGCCAGGACCGCGAAATACCAGAGCAGGTACCAGTCCGGCCGCGGGTCCGCCTGGAGAATGCTCGGATCGGGCGGATGCTCGATCGCCGGCGGTCCAACATACCAAGCCAGCAGGGCGATGGCCGCGACCACGAGCGTGCCGAACACGAAATCCCGCCAGGCACCATCCGGCCAGAACGGGACGCCGGTCTTTTCCAGCGCCGCGTGATATTCCTGCTGGTAGGTCTTCGGATCGACCGGCTTGCCGGGGACGGGCGCGTCGGAAATGCCGTGGCGAAGCACCAGCATCAGGTGGAGTCCGATGAAGGCGAACATGCACGCCGGGATGAGAAAGACGTGGATCGCGAAGAAGCGGCTGAGCGTGGCTCCGCCGATCGTCGTGCCCCCCAGGATGAATTTCGCGAGCCAGTCCCCGATCAGCGGCACCCGCCCGGCCTGTTCCGCGGCGACGACGACCGACCAGGCGGCCGTTTGGTCCCACCGGAGCAGCTGTCCGGTGAACCCCATGATGAGCGTGAATCCGAGGAGCAGGACCCCGGTCCCCCAGCTCATTTCGCGGGGATATTTGTAGGCGCCGAACAGGAACGTCTGCGCCATGTGCGCGCCGATCATGAGCACCATGGCGGACGCGCCGTAGTAATGCAGCCCCCGCAGGAAGGCGCCGAACGGCGCCTCGTTCGTGATGAAGCGCAGCGTGTCGTACGCCTGCGACGACGAGGGCACGAACGAGAACGCGAGCGCCACGCCGGTCACCACCTGGACGATGAACGCGACGAGGGTGGCGCTCCCGAACACGTACCACCACGTGGCCTCGCGTGGAACCAGGTGTTTGAGCGGGGGCCCCAGCAGGTCGGAAATCCCGAGCCGGTCGTCCAGCCAGTGCCAAATGCCGCCGCAGATGCGCTTCATAGCGTCGTCGTGATCGGGATCGGCGCCGACTTGATCTGCACCTTGCCGTTGAACACGCGCACGTCGTATCGGATGAGCGGATGCGGCGGCGGGCCGGCCGCGACACTGCCATCCTGGTAGTACACGCCGCCGTGGCAGGGACAGAGGAAAAGGTTCGCATCGGCCATCCAGCGGACAGGGCAGCCGAGGTGGGTGCAGTGGACCGAGAAGGCGGTGAATTTGTCCGTGGCGTCCCGCCGGAGCCACGCCCCGGCCTTGGCTGTCACGCCCGCCCACGGCAGGGGCGACGGATCGCGGAAGACGACGCTGACCGTCTCGCCGATCTTGAAGTCATCGGCTGCGCCGACGGTCCGCCATGTTTCCGGCACGCGTCGGAACAGCGGGGCGACGACAAAGCCGACCACCGGCACCCCGATGATCGCGGCGCAGACGCCGCCCAGGGCCACGGAGATCCGCGTCAGGAAACGCCGGCGCGAAACCAGGCCTGGATCGCAGGGCGCTCCGGAAGGAGGGTTGGGATCAGGGGTGATGTTTTGATTCATGGCGAAGATCCGTGATCCAACCGGTCAGCGAGACCGCGAACAGGCCGATGCCGATGCCGAGCACGACCCAGGACGAGATGAAGCCCCAGAGCACGAAGGTGATCGCGAGCGCGAGCCCCGCGGGCCAGAAAGTGGCGGGCGGCAGATGTTCGGTCGGAAGCTTCGTCCAGCCGGCCGGGACCGGATTCTCGGGCGTCGGTCCGGTGGGCGAGGGAGGAGGGACGGGAGCGGCGTTCATGGGACGGTCGGGTTCAGGCGGACAGATAACGCGGGAGGATGTAGACGATCAGCAGGACGAACACCCACACCACGTCGACGAAGTGCCAGTACAGTCCGACCGCGACCAGCGGTGAGCGCCGGGTGCGAAAATCGCCGGCGATGGCGATCGCGAGCATGACGAACAGTGCGATCAGCCCGGCGCAGACGTGGAATCCGTGGAAGCCCGTGACGAGGAAGAAAGTCGACGCAAACAGGTTTCGGCTGACGGTGATCCCGCTGTGGTACAAACCCCAGTACTCGTACCCCTGGCCGACCATGAAGATTCCGCCGAGCACGATGGTGACGGCCAGCCAGGCGATCATGCCGCCACGCGAGCGCCGGTCCTCCGCCGCCTCCGCGCGCCAGAGCGTGAAGCTGCTCAGGAACAGGCAGGCGCTGAATATCAGGGTGCGACCGAGTTCCAGGCTGTTCTTCGAGTTCGGACCCGGATGCGGCGTGAGGTTGAAGTAGAGGAACACGAAGAGCAGCGTGCCGAAGAATGCCGCCTCGGAGGCAATCAGGAGCCAGAGTCCGGTCTTGGCCCGATTCGGCAGCGCCATCGCGTCGGTGCCCACCGGCGGATCGGGCCGGTCGGGATTGGCCAGATCCCAGAGCGGCCGCCGGCTGTGGATCGGGGGCAGGGCGTCAAAATTGTGCGCCGGTGGCGGCGACGTGGTGGCCCACTCGAGCGTCCAGGCGTTCCACGGATTGTTTCCCGCCGGCGCGCCACGGATCAGGCTGGTGACGATGTTCACGACGAGCGTGATCGCCGCGAGCGCCATGACGCAGGCGCCGATCGTCGAGAGCATGTTCATCCAGCCCCAGTTCGGGAAATCAGGGTAGGTGTACACGCGCCGCGGCATGCCCATGAACCCGAGGATGTGCTGGATCGCGAAGGTGCCGTTGAAGCCGAACACGAACAGCCAGAAACCGAGGCGGCCGAGGCGTTCGGAAAGCATCCGGCCGGTCATCTTCGGGAACCAGTAGTGCAACCCGGCCAGGGCGCCGAAGAGCACGCCGCCAACCGCGACATAGTGGAAGTGCGCGATCAGGAAGTAGCTGTTCTTGGTCTGCCAATCGAGCGCGGTCTCCGCATGGGTGACGCCGCTCAATCCGCCCAGCGTGAACTGGATGAGGAACGCGATCGCGTAGAGCATCGGCACCGAGAACCGGATCCGTCCGCGAAACATCGTCGTGCTCCAGTTCAGCACCTTCACGCCGGTGGGAATCGCGATCAGCATCGAGGCGACGGAGAAGAATTCATCGGCCGGATGCCCCAGCCCGACGGTGAACATGTGGTGGGCCCAGACGCCGAAGCTCAGGACGGCGATTGCGACGGACGACATCGCGACGAACTCGAAACCGAAGATCGGCTTGCGCGAGAACACCGGCACGACCTCCGAGATGATTCCGAACGCGGGCAGGGCCAGGATGTACACCTCCGGATGCCCGAACGCCCAGAACAGGTGCTGCCACAGTACGGGCGAGCCCTCCCGGAAGAAGAAGTGCGTCCCGAGCTGCCGGTCCATCAGGAGCATGATCAGCGCGACGTTCAGGACCGGCAGGGCGAAGACCACGATGAACGCATTGACGAAATTGATCCACGCGAAGAGCGGGATCCGCTTCATCGTCACGCCCGGCGCCCGCATGCACAGCACGGTCGTGATCAGGTTGATGCCGGTGGCGACCGAGCCGATCCCGAGCACGAGCAGACCGGCGATCCAGTAGTCGACGCCCAGGGTCGGGTTGTACGGCGTCTCGCTCAGGGGCGTGTACGCGAACCAGCCGGTCTTCGGGACACCGGTGAGGACGGAGAAGTGCAGCAGGGCGGCACCGAACGGGATCAGCCACACGCTGAGCGCGTTCAGCCGGGGGAACGCCATGTCGCGCGCGCCGATCATCAGCGGAACGAAGTAGTTCGCGAGCCCGAACACGGCGGGCATGACGACGAGGAAGATCATCGTCGTGCCGTGCATCGTGAACAGCGCGTTGAACGTGTCGGGGCCAACCAGCGTGTTGTTCGGGACCGCGAGTTGCAGGCGGATGACGAGCGCCTCGAGCCCGCCGATGGCGAAGAAGATGAGCGTGAAAATCAGGTACAGGATCCCGATGCGCTTGTGGTCGACGGTCGAAAGCCAGGCCAGGCGCCAGTGGGCGTGCTCCTCGGCGGTGAGCAGTTCCGGCGCGACGGCGGGTGAGGAGGTGGGAACGTTCATTGCAGCGTTTCGAGATAGGCGACCAGGTCGTTCACCTGGTCGGGACGAAGCTTGAAGTTGGGCATCTTGGCGCCCGGCTTCACGAGCTGCGGATCGGTGAGCCAGCGGCGGAGATTGGCCGGGGTGTTCGTGACGACGCCGGAGGCGATCAGGCGCCGGGTGCCGAGGTGGGCCAGGTTCGGGCCCGCGTTCGGCGCGTCGTTCGTGCTATTGAGGCCGTGACAGTCGACGCAGGTCATCTGGTCGAACAGCTTCCGCCCGGCCGCCGCGTCGCCGGATACCGCCCCGGCCGGCTGCAGTTGCTGGCGGACCCACGCGTCGTACTGGGCGGGCGGCTGTGCCACGACCTCGAAGCGCATCCAGGCGTGCTGGGTTCCGCAGAACTCGGAACAGACGCCTTCGTAGATGCCGGGGCGATCGGCCTCGATCCACACGTGATTGCCCGCCCCGGGGACCGTCGTGATCTTCCGTGTCAGCTCCGGGACCCAGAACTCGTGCAGCACGTCCGCCGTGTCGAGTTCCACCGAGACCTCGCGTCCAACCGGGATGTGGATTTCGTTCGCGGTGACAAAACCGTGCCGGGGATCGCGCACCTCCCACCACCACTGGTGGCCGATGACGATGAGGTCGGGTTTGCCGACCAGCGGCGGATCCGACCGATTCATTGCGTGCACGGTCAGTCCGAAAAGGACCAGGACGATCAGGAACGGGATGATGGTCCAGACGATCTCGACCGTCTTGTTCCCCGCGAGCTGGACCGGGTCCGCATCGCCCTCGTGCCAGCGGTACTTGACGACGCTGTAGCCGACCAGTCCGGCGACGATCGCGAAGATCACCGCGCATATCCACAAGCTGATGACAAACAGGTGGGTGATCGCGGCGGCATTGGGAGAGGCGGGACTGAAGATCGAACCGGAGGGCGCCAGGATTCCCAGTGGAAATGCCATTGCGCCACAGTGCCTCACATCAAGCGACGTACAATCGGCTTACGCGACGGGACTTTCTGAATCTGCGATCCGGCAATACCCGGAGCGAATGATGGGGCGGAGCGCCGATACCTTATGACAGCAAAACGTAGCTGCGCGCGGACGTCGCGCCGCCAGCGGGGCTTGGATCGTCGCGCGCGAAGGGGGCAAGGACCAGGCCGCGGGCAAAATCAGATTCGCATTTGACGGGCGCCCCGCCGGACCTACGTTCCAGTCGAAACCCTGCGGTGTTCGAGGTGCTTTCAATAACTGCTCTGCGCCTTAAGAATATCACGGGAGCTGAACCGAAACGGAAGATGTCAGGCCGTAAACCGGAAGACAGACGCCGTGGCGGAGGCGCCCACCTTAAACTAAAAAGGTCTTGAGCCTTTGGGCATACGGCACAGGCGGGGTTTCATTTCTCTCTTTTCAGTTTCGTTGAAACCGGGGATGGTTGGAGGTTCTCCACACCATGTCCCCCTCCGAACTGAACCTCCTCCACGTCATCCACGTGGGATCCGTCATCGCCCTGATCGCGTACACGTTTTACGCGTTCGCCGCCGCTCCCGAGACGCGGAAACGCGTGATGATCGGCACCGGGATCGCGTCGCTGCTCGTGCTCCTGACCGGCATCCGCATGTGGCAGGGGATGTTCAACTTCGCGTTCATGGGGTGGGTGATCGTGAAACTCGTGTGCTGGCTTGGCCTGTCGGCCCTGACCGGCATGGCGTATCGCAAAAGGGAGAAGGCGGCGATGTTCATGACCCTCGCGCTCGTTCTCGCCGTCATCGCGCTGGTCATGGTCTATTGGAAACCGACGTTGTGAACCGGGTTTGCCCATCGTCGTCCCAGGCGACGCGGGCCGCCCCTCGGGGCGCGCGCCCCGTCTAGCGCGGACTATCGATGGCCGGGTCGCTGTGCGGTGTCTGGGTGGACGAAAGCGGCGGGGTTCACACCACCGTCGAAACCGCCGCGGGCGGACGTGAGACCCGGATGGATACGCTGCGGCCGTTCGCTTGGCTGAGCGACACGCCGGCGGATGCCAGCTTGAATGGCATGACGCTCGAGCGTCTGGCCGGTGAAAGTCCGTTTGACCGGCTGCTTCACGCCGAGACCCGGAGCGGCTTCGAGGACTTCGTGAACCAGGCGCGGAACGACGCGGTGAAGGTCGACTCGATCCGGCCGCTCGAGAGCGAGTACCTGTTGCAGCACCGGCACCGCCTCTATCGCGATCTGTCCTTCGGGCATTTGCGCCGGATGCAGCTCGACATCGAGGTGGCCTCGCCGGAGGGAGGGTTCCCGGATGCGACGCGGGCGGACGATCGAATCATCGCCATCGGGCTGCGGGTGGGCGGAAAGCCGCACCTCCTGCTGATCGACGAGATGACCGACGCCGCCGAGCGGAAACTGCTCGAATCCCTCAATTCCGCGCTCGCGAGCCACGACCCCGACGTCATCGAGGGGCACAACCTCTTCAAGTTCGACCTCGATTACCTCCGCCAGCGCTGCCGCCGGCACCGGGTCCGATGCGCCTGGGGCCGGTACGGGCAACCGGCCCGGTTTCGCAGCAGCCGGCTGAAGGTCGCGGAGCGTTGGCTGGACTTCACCCGGTGCGACCTGGCCGGTCGGGCCGTGATCGACACCTACCTGCTGGTCCAGCTCTTCGACATCACGACCCGCGAACTGACGTCCTTTGGCCTGAAGGAGACGGCGGTGTATTTCGGGATCACGAGCGAGGAGGGCACCGAGCGGACCTACATCGACGGCAGCAGGATCCAGCACGCGTTTGTCCACGACCGCGCGCGGTTCTGCGCCTACCTGGAGGACGACCTCCGGGAGACGCAGGGACTGGCCGACCAACTGCTGCCGACGTACTTCGAGCAAACCCGGACGTTCCCGATCCTGCTCCAGGATGCGACGCTGCGCGGTGCCACGGCGAAGATCGACCTGCTGTTTCTCGAGGAATACTACCATGCGCGCCAGTCGTGTCCGCTGCCGCCGGAGGTGAAACCCTTCGAGGGCGGCTACACGCGCAGCTTCCAGGAGGGCGTCTTTCATCGCGTGCTGCACTTTGACGTGGCGTCGCTCTACCCGAGCCTCCTGCTGACGATCGGGCGCAATCCGAAAAACGACACGCTCGGCGTGTTCATCCCGCTGCTGCGGCAGTTGCGGGAGTATCGGCTGAAGTACAAGCAGCTCGCCCGGACGGCGCCGACAGACGAGGAGCGCGCGGAGGCCCAGGCGCGCCAGGCCAATTTCAAGATCCTCATCAACTCGTTCTACGGCTACCTCGGGTTTTCCGGCGCACGCTTCGGCGACGGCGAACTCGCCGCCGAGGTGACCCGCCGGGGGCGCGAGCTGCTTCAGGCGCTGATCGACGAATTCTCGAAGCACGGCTGCACCATCCTCGAGGCGGACACCGACGGAATCTATCTGTCGAGCGACGCGTATTTCGACAATCCCGACGCGCTGCTGGCGCTGGTCGCGCCGATCCTGCCGGCGGGCATCGACCTGGAATACGATGGGAAATACGCGTCGATGTTCTGCTACAAGGCGAAGAACTACGCGTTGTACGACGGGGAGCGGATCACGCTCCGCGGCAGCGCCCTCCGCTCCCGGGGAACCGAGCCGTATCTGAAACGGCTGAACGACCGGTTGATCTCGTACCTGCTGGGGGCGACGACTGAGTCGCCGTTGGTCCTGATCGAGGACTATCGCAAGAAACTCAAGACCCTGGCGGTGCCGATCGAGGAACTGGCGAAAGGGGAGACGCTGAATCAGAACCTCGACGCCTACGAGCGGTTCGTCGCCGGGGGCGGCAAGCCGCGCCGGGCGTCGGCGGAAGCGGCGCTCCAGCTCACGCCGCGGCCGCGGATGGGCGACCGGGTGGTGTATTACATCGTGGCGAAGAACCAGGGCCGCACGAATGACTGGCAGCGGGCTCGGCCACTGGCGCTCTACGATCCGGTCAACGCGCCGTTCGACCCCGACTACTACACGGAAAAACTGGACGACTGGCTCGAGCGTTACGCCGCGTTTCTCGGCGTTTCCCCGGCGGCCGACCAGGGTGTCCAGGGGGAACTGCCGTTCTAGCCCGCGTTCCGTCGCAACTATGAAAACCATGCCCCCGGTCGGTGAGCCAGCCGCGGCCATGCCGTCCCCGGCGGGCGGCAACGGACCGCGGCCCGGGCGGGGCGGATTCGCCGGCGATCGCGTGCGCGGTCCGGGGCTTCGGGCCATTTGCCGGAACTGGCTCGGGTGCCTGGTCCTGCTCGTTCTTCCCGTGGTCGTCTACTGGCCGGCGATCTTTGCGCGCTACGGCTTCCGCGACGACTACTCGGTGCTGCGCGAGAGTCACGAGGAGGCCGGGAAGGTCGTGCGGGTGTGCGCGATGCAGGCCCGGCCGCTCGATGGCTTGATGATGGCGGGCTCGTTCCGGATGGTGCCCGGAATCGACGGCCTGCGCTGGCTGCGTCTTGGCACGTCGCTGCTCCTGGGCTGCGCCAGCGTGGCGTGGTTCGCGGTGGGTCGGCGGTTGGGTTGGAACCCGGCGGTCGCCGCCTTGAGCGGCGTCCTGATCGTTTTGCTGCCAGCCGCGCAGATCATCGCCAGTTGGGCGGTGGGTTGGCCACTGATCCCGGCCTTGTTGCTGGCGCTCGCGGCCTTCGTGCTGGTGGAGCGTGCGATGGAGGGGCGGAGCGGCGCGGAGAAACTGGGCTGGTGGACGGCCGCCATCCTCGCGCTGGCGGCCAGCGCCCTCATCTATCCGACGAATACCCTGTTTTACTTCAGTGCGCTGGCCGCCGGGCTATGGAGCCGTCGCCGGTGGGCGGCGCGCCGGGGATTCGCTTGGCTGGCCGGACACACACTCACGCTCGGCGTGGGGCTGGCGCTCGCCTTCAGCATCGCGATGACCACGTTTGCGCGCGGATGGGTGCCTGCTTCATCACGCGTGGCCCTCGAACATGATTGGTGGGGGAAACTCCAGTGGTTTGCCCGCGAGCCGCTCCGGAACGCGCTCGCGCTGATCGCGCTGAACGAGAATGGCGGCTCCGCGACGGTCCACCGCCTGGCGGGCTTCGTCGCCCTGGTGATCGGCGCCGGCTTGTGCCGCCGCGCGTTCGTCCGGGGCTGGCGAGCGTCGTGGTGGTGGCTGGCGTCGCTGGCGTTCGTCCTCGTGTCGAGTTTCGGCGTTAATCTCGCGGTTGCGAATCGCTGGTCGGCGTATCGCGTTCTCCTGCCGTTGTCAGCGACGGTCGTCGTCTTGCTGGCGATGGCACTGCTTTCGCTTGGCGGGCGTGCGCTGGCCCGATCCGCTCTGCTGGCGCTGGCAGTTTTCGCCGTCGTACTGGCGCGGCGGCAGACGCTTCAGTTGATCGCGCGGCCGCAGGCAATCGAACTCCGCTCGATCGAAGCGGGCGCCCGGCGGATCGATCCCGCGCGGAGTCCCCGCGTTTTCGTTCGCACCCCCACCGCCGCCCAGCACATCGCACCGCGGGTTTTCGGCGACGAGTTCGGTTCGTTGTCGACGGACTCCGACTGGGCGCCGAAGGAGATGCTCAAGCTCGTGATGCGCGAGCGGTACCCGATGGATCCGGATGTCACCCGGCGGTACACGTGCCGGGTCGGACGTGCGCTTCCCGGCGACGCGCCCGTCGACGTGTTCATCGACCTGCCGAGCACGTTCGACTCGGTTCGTCCCGCCGTTCCCGCCGCCGTCAAGGGACGGTGACGAAGACGGTTTAACGTGAGTCGTAGCCGCCGGTAGGGCACGGCGCCTGCCCTCCGGCTTATCCGCCGTAGCCGCGCCGAAAGAGGCGCCTGCCCTCCGTAGCCTTGGGCGACGGAGGGTCCCTTCCGCGCCACGGTTCGATGCAGGGCGGGGTCGCCTGACCCCGCTGCGGACGCGAGCGGAATCCCTGCCACCTCAGGCGTCGCGCCGGCGATCGGCTACATCGTAGTTTCAGCCGCTCTAGCCGGAAACAATCACTCCGCCGGCGGTGGCAGCGCGTCGACCATCGCCGCGGTCTCCGGATCGAGCGCGTTGTGCCCGCCCGCCAGCGTGATGAGTTCGTAGACGTTGGGCGCGCATTCGGGCAGCGGGGCGTCCGTCGCAAAACCGCGCGCCTTGAGGGTGAAACGCAGCGCGTTGAGGAAGGTCGCCTGGGCCATCCGCGCGTTGCCCATCTTCGCGTAAACCCGGCCGGCCTCCGCGCTGAGCGCCGCGTAGAGCAGCACCTTGTCGCGGGCCAGGTCTGGCGGCTCGTCCAGCGTCAGCATGACAAACTGCTGGTCCGGCGTGAACTGGAAGAGCTGGCTGCGATCGAGCGCGAAGAGCCGTTCGTAGCCCTGCACCAGGATTTCGAGCGCCTCCTCGTCCGCGCCGCCCCGGCGCTTGAAGACAACCCGGGCGACCATGCGCGTCACCTCGTCGATGATGCGCAGGATGTAATCGCGGTTCGAAGTGATCATGACGGCGCAGTATCACGGACAACCCAGCGGGTCACAAGTGCGCGTGGCGCTTGTCACCCGGTCAGGCGGCGGTCCCGCTGTCCGGTCGGGTCAGCTCCACCGCAGATCGGTCCGGCTCAGCGGCATCTGCCGCACGCGCTTGCCGGTGGCGGCGAAGATTGCATTGCAGACGGCCGGCCCAAGCGGGGGCAGGGCGGGCTCGCCGAGCCCGGTCGTCGGATAATCCGTCTTCAGGAAATGCGTCTCGATCCGGGTCGGCGCATCCGGCATCCGGATCATCGGATATTCGCTGAAGTTGCTTTGCACGGTGCGGCCCCGCTCGATGTTCAGCTCCTGGAACATCAGCGTCCCGAGCCCGTCGACGATCGAGCCCTCGACCTGGTTCTCCGCGCCGCTGAGATTCACCACCTGCGCGCCGATGTCGCACGCAGCGACCACCCGATCGACCTTGAGCTGGCCATCCTTCGAAACGGTGACCTCGGCGACCTCCGCAAAATACCCACGGTGGCTGTAGTGGAAGGCGATGCCGGCACCCTGGCCCTTGGGGAAATGCTTCTGGCCCCAGCCGGACTTCTCGGCCGCCAGCTTCAGGACGTTTCGCGCCCGGGCGACGTTGTATTCACCCGCGTGGCGCGGACCCTCGCCCGGGAACTCGTCGCGGTCGCCGAGCAGATCGAGCCGGAACTGGTACGGATCGCGGCCGGCGGCGTTCGCCAGCTCGTCGATGAAGCTCTGGATGACCCAGGCGAACACACACGAGCCGGGCGCGCGCCACGGCCCCATCGGCCAGCCGGTGTCGAACGTCGTCGTCTCCAGGACGTAATTCGGCACCCAGCGGCCGGGGAACTCGTCTCCGCCCAGCCAGCCTCCGCTCCCCGGGCGGCCGCCATGGCCGAACGTGAAGAAGTTGTTCTTCCATGCGGTGACGCGCCCGCGTTCATCGACCGCACCCTTGAGGAAATGCAGCCCGCCCGGGCGGTAAAGGTCGTGCTGCATGTCGTCCTCGCGGGACCACGTGAGCTTCACGGGAACCTGCACGCGCTGCGCGATCGTGGCCGCCTCGATCACCGGTTCGGAAAACAGCCGCCGGCCGAAACCGCCGCCGCTCCGCGTGATGTGGAGGACGATCTTGTCCTTCGGAAGGTTCAGCTGGCGCGAAATGATGTCGGCGCCGGAACCGGGATTCTGGGTCGGAGCCCACACTTCCATGATGCCATCGTGGAAATGCGCCGTGCAGTTCTGCGGCTCGAGGTTCGTATGCGAGATGAAGGGATACAGGTACTCGGCTTCCACCGTCTTGGCGGCGGAGCCGAACGCCGCCGCGACATCCCCGTCCCGGCGGACGACGTGCTCGCCCGGTTCCTTCGCCTTCGCGCGCGCCTGGGCCACGAAGTTGTCCCAACTCTGGTTCGCGGTTTTTCCCTCGTCCCAGGTGACCTTCAATTGCTTCCGCGCCGAGAACGTCGACCAGGTCGAATCGCCCACGATGGCAACGCCGGGCAGAAGTCCGAAGAGGTTCTGGGTGCCCTCGACCACGAACGCATCGCGAATCCCCGGCAGCCGCTTGATCTCGTCGACATTGGCGCTGACGACCTTGCCGGCGAACACGGGGCACTTGACGTACACCGCGTGCAGCATTCCCGGACGCGTGACATCGATCCCGAACAGCGGTTGTCCCGTGACGATCTTCGGCACGTCGACGCCCATGATCCGGGTGCCGAGCAGCTTGTAGTCCTTCGGGTCCTTCAGCTTGACGGCATCGCCGTGCGGGACCGGAAGCGTCGCGGCCTTGGCGACGAGTTCGCCGTATTTCAGCGTGCGTCCGCTGGCCTGGTGGTGGACCGCGCCCCCGTCGGCGGCGCAGTCTCCCGCCGGAACGCCCCACGTCAGGGCGGCGGCCTGCACGAGCATCGTGCGCGCCGTGGCGCCGACCCGGTGAAATTCGTTGTAGTTGTTGGGGGTCGACGTGCTACCGCCTGCGGACTGCCCGCCGTATTTCGGATTGAGATCGCCCTGTTCGATCACGACCTCGCTCCATGGAACATCGAGTTCCTCGGCGATGATCATCGGCAGCGACGTTTTCGTGCCCTGGCCCATGTCGGGCTGCTTCGAGATGATCGTGACGACGCCATCGGGGGTAATGCGCAGGAGGGCGTTGGGCGAAAACGTGTCCGCGCCCGGGGCGGACGCATTGACGATTTCGGCGCCGAGCAACCGGGTGGCCGAGTTCAGATAGAAACCCAGCACGAGACCGCCGCCGGCGACGGCGGACATTTTGAGGAAACCGCGCCGATCGAGGGTGGGGGCGTTCATTTGGCGGCCTCCTTCAGCGAATGGCTTCCAATTTCCGCGGCCCGTTTGATGCCGGCCCGGATCCGCAGGTATGTTGCGCAGCGGCAGAGATTGCCGGCCATCGCGCCGTCGATGTCGTCGTCGCTCGGCTGCGGATTGTTTTTCAGGAGCGCTGCCGCGGTCATGATCTGCCCGGCCTGGCAGTAGCCGCACTGGGGCACGTCCAGCTCCCGCCAGGCTTCCTGAATCGGATGGGCGCCGTTCGGGTCGAGTCCTTCGATCGTCGTCACGGCCATCCGGCCGACGGTGGATACAGGCGTGAGGCAGGCGCGGGTGGGAACGCCGTTGAGATGGATCGTGCAGGCGCCGCACTGGCCGATGCCGCAGCCGTATTTCGTTCCGACCAGGTTGAGATGATCACGGAGCACCCAGAGCATGGGGGTGTCCGGAGCCGCGTCCACCGAGTGGGACTGGCCGTTCACGGTCAGCGTGTATTTCATGGGTGTGGGAACCGGGAGGCAGACGAACCGAGGCGCGAAAGGTAGCGGCCAATTCCCCGTGGTCAACGGCCGAACAGGTGGAACGCGATGTCCCCATCGCGTTGGTTTGGGAAGATTCGATCGATCAAGCCCGATGGGACATCGGTCTCCACCTGACCAATCGCTTTACCGGCTTTCGGCGCTCCGCTTGGCGACCCACTCGACGATCGCGGCGTTGTTGAGCTCGGCGCGCCAGATCAGCGCGAGGAACTCGGACGGCAGGATGTCGTGCTGCTTGAAGAATTTCCGGTCGCCGCCGCAGCAGTACATCAACGAGGCGGGCAGTTCACCCCGCAGCTTCGCCCGGGCCTTCGGAATGATCCGCGGCAGCCATTCGATCCCGCGGACACTGTCGGTCTTGGCCGGAAGCGAGGCCTCGTCGAGGACCGTGGTGGACGGGCGGCCATGCTGGACGTTCAGAAAGAAGTCGCGACGAACGAGCTCGATCGCGAGGGCGTTATCCGCGCCGGGCTCGCCGTTGTAATTGTTGTGGTCCTCGGCGTAATCGTAGAGGTGCTGGGCCGTGATGCCGTTGTCCCGCAGGAAAGCGACTTCCTCCGCGGAAAACATGGATTCGGCGCCGCGATGACCACCCGCATACCGCGCGACAGCCTGATTGTACAACGCGTGAAACTTCGCGGTGAACTCGTAATGCTTCATGATGTGAGAAGAGCGGGACGAAAGTACGACACAAAGAAGAACCGATGCACGTTTGGCAAACCCTCTTCGCGTGCGAACCGCCGGCGAAATTTGGCTGCAAATCCGTGGCGGAGCAGGGAGGGGAAAGTGGAAGGACGAATGGAACTGGCACAAGTTCCGCCCACGCGGCCTCCGCGGGGACGGTACCGAGAATTGTGTAATCGCCTGACGGTCGGGCGATGCGTCTCCTCCCAGGTTCTGGATCCGTTCGTCCGTCGATCGGCGAGGATCCGAGACCGGTTTAACGTGAGTCGTAGCCGCAGGTAGGGCGCGGAGTCCCTTCCGCGCCACGGTTCGATGTAGGGCGGGGTCGCCTGACCCCGCCTTGCCTGGGAGCGGAGTGGTCCCTGCCCTACCACCTGAGGCATCGCGCCGGCGATCGGCTACCTCATCCTTTCAACTGCTCTACGCCGGCCGGAAATCGATCATCCGCTTGAACCGGTCAACCCGCGCCACCACGACGTCGAGCCGGCCGTTGAGTTCGTAGCGGCTCTTCGTCCGGCGGCCCGACAGCATCGTCCCGGCGTTGTTCAGGGCGTAATAGTCGTCCGGCAGCGCGGAGCTCGGTACGAATCCGAACGTCATCGAGTCCACCAGTTCGACGAAGAAGCCGTTGCGCCGCACATCCGTGATGATGGCGGCGAATTTCGCCCTCGGCTTGCGGGTGGTCTCGCGCTCGAAGAACTCGAGCAGCTTGATCTTCACGCTCTCGCGCTCCGCCTCGGCGCTGTTGATCTCCGTGAGGCTGAGGTGTTCGCCGAGGCTCTCGACATGCTTCAATTTGTAGCCGGCGCGATCGGGCGCGGCCGGATACGCCTGGTGTTTGACCAGGTAGAAGTCGAAGACGCGGTGGACCACGAGGTCCGCGTAGCGCCGGATCGGGGAGGTGAAATGCGTGTAGTCGCGCTTGTTCAGTCCGAAATGCCCGTCGGGCGTGGCGCGGTAGGCGGCTTTTTTCAGGCTGCGCAGCAGTTGGGTGCGCAGCGTGTAGCCCTGCGGATGGTCGCGCAGCGTGTCGAGCAGCCGGACCAGCTCGGGGCGGCGGGTCAGGTCGCCGACGCGGACGTTGAAGGTTCCGAGCAACTGGCGGTACTCGTCCAGCTTCTCCGGGTCGGGTTCATCGTGGACGCGGTACAACGACGGGAGCTTGTGGGTCCGGGTGACGCGGGCGACGGCCTCGTTGGCGGCGAGCATGAATTCCTCGATCAACTGATGGCTTTCGTCGTGCTCGATCTTCTCGAGCCGGTCCGCGTAGCCCTTTTCGTCGACGAAGATCTTCGTCTCGGGCATGTCGAGGTCGAGGCTGCCGTGGGCCATCCGGTCGCGACGGAGCTTGGAGGCGAGCCGCCAGAGCGTCCGGATCCACGATTGCAGGTCGGTCAGTTCGGCCCGGGAGAGATCGCGGAGCGGACGCCCGGTCGAGCCGGTCTGGTGCTTTGGCGGCAGTGGGAGCTGGCGGACGCGTTCGAGGTCGTTTTCGAACAGCAGCGCAAAGGCCTGCCGGTAGGTGAGGCGTTTGCGGCTCCGGATGACGGTGTTGGCGTACGCCGTGTGCTTGATCGCGCCGCTGCGGTTAAACGTGAGGAAGACCGCCTTGCACAGCCGGTCCTGGCCTTCGACCAGCGAACACAGCCCGTTGGACAGTTTCTCCGGCAGCATCGGCACGACCACGCCGACCAGGTAGGTCGAATTGCCCCGGCGCTGCGCTTCCGTGTCGAGCGCGGTGCCCGGACGGACATACGTCGAGACGTCGGCGATGTGGATGCCGACGCGAACCTCGTCCTCGTCGAGATGCTCGACGGAAAGTGCATCGTCGAAATCCTTCGCGTCGTCGGGATCGATCGTGAACGTCGGCACGTCCCGATAATCGAGGCGGTTGACGAGTTCGCGCGGGTGGACGCGGTCGGGGAGGGCGGCGGCCTCCCGCTCCACCGCCTCGGGGAAGCGCGGGTGGAGGTTGTATTTTTCGAACACGCCGAGCAGCTCGGCATGGGGTTCGTGGGTCCGGCCGAGGCGGCCCGTGATCGTGCCGGTCAGCGGATCGTGCCTCCGCTTCCATTCATCCAGCGCGACGATCACCTTGTCGCCGGGAGCCGGCACGGGTTTGACGCGGCCGGGCGCCGGATCGGCGACGCTGATCTCGTGAACATAGCGCGGATCGTCGGGAATGACGACGAACTGCCGCCCCTGGCGCTGAAGGTTGCCGACGACGGCGGCGCGCCCCCGGGCGAGGATGCGGACGACGCGTCCGGCGGTCTCGCCCGGCCGCCGCGTGCGAACCCCCGGCAGGATGCGGACGCTTACCCGGTCGCCGTGGAGCGCGACATTGGTCTCGTCCGGCGCGATCTGGATCGATTCGAGTTCGGTGGTGTTCGTCCCCGTGACGTTGTCGGGAATCACCACGGCGGATCCGCCCGCCCGAAAGATGATCTTGCCGGTGATTTCCCCCTCGATGCCCCGCAGCTCCAGTCGGTCGCCCTGCACGCGGACCATTTCGCCGCCGGCCAACAGCCGTCGGACCTCGAAGCCCAGGGCGGACCTTTGCTTTTTCGGGAGACCGAGCCGCCGCGCGAGCTCGAACTCGTTTGCCGGCGTGTAATCGGGGTCGCGCAACAGGGCGAGCAGATCTTCGCGTAGACTCATGACGTGAAATTGTCGGGCGCGGACGGCAGGTGCAACTTGCTTTCCGAATTCGCCCGGCAAAGATGGATTTCCAACCACGCCCGAATGAAAATCGTCCACGCGGCGAGTGAGATGTTCCCCTACATGAAGACCGGCGGCCTGGCCGATGCGGTCGGCGCGCTCGCAGCGGCGCTCGCCAACGACGGCCACGAGGTCTCGGTGTTTCTTCCCGGCTACCGCGCGGCACTCGAGCACAAGGATGCCGCGACCGCGGAGCGAAAGCTGCGGCTGAAAATCGAGATGGGCTCCGGGTTCGTGACGGGCGACGTGCGGACGTTCTCGCCGCGAAAGAACCTCACGGTCTATCTTATCTGCCGGGAGGAGTTCTTCGATCGCAGCGGCGCCTACGGGACCGGCGACCGGGACTACGAGGACAACGCCGATCGCTTCATTTTTTTCTGCAAGGGCGTGGTCGAAACGCTCCGGCTCGCCGACCTTCAGGCCGACATCGTGCACAGCCATGACTGGCAGGCGGCGCTCCTCCCCCTGCTCCTCCGGGAGGCGGAACGACGGCAGCACCTGACGCTCGCGCTGAAGACGATCTTCACGATTCACAACATCGCGTTCCAGGGCGTCTTTCCGGCGAAGGTTTTCGCGCGGACCAACCTGCCCGAGGAGCTGTTCCACATCGACGGCCTCGAGTACTACTCGCAGATCAACCTGATGAAGGGCGGCATCCTTTTCGCGGATCGGGTGACGACCGTCAGTCCGCGCTACGCGAAGGAAATCCAGACGGCGGAGTTTGGCTGCGGCCTCGACGGCGTGGTGCAGACGCGCGTCGACGACCTCGTCGGACTGCTGAACGGTGTCGACACCGCGATCTGGAATCCCGCGTCCGATCCGTTGCTGCCGGCGCGCTATTCGCAGGCCAACATGGCGGGAAAGCAGGTTTGCCGGACGGAACTGCTGAAGCGCTCGGGCTTCGCCACCGATTTCAAGGGGCCGATCTTCGGCATGGTGTGCCGGCTGACCGAGCAGAAGGGCATCGATCTCCTCCTCGCGAACCGGGATTTCTTCGTCGGCCAGGATTGCCGGCTCGTCGTGCTCGGATCCGGCGACAAGCGGATGGAATCGGAACTGGAGCAGCTCGCGGCGACGGCGCCCCAGAAGGTTTCGCTGTCCGCGAAGCACGACGAGGCGATGAGCCATCTGATCGAGGCGGGCAGCGACTTCTTTGTCATGCCGTCGCTGTTCGAACCCTGCGGGCTGAATCAGATGTATTCGCAGGTGTACGGGACGGTGCCGATCGTCAGCCGCGTCGGCGGGCTCGCCGATACCGTGATTGATGTCGACGAGCAGCCGGACATCGGCACCGGCATCATGTGCGACCCGAGCGTGACAAGCCTGCGCAATGCGCTTCAGCGCGCCCTACGGCTTTACGGGGACAAGCCGCGATACGCCTCGACGCAGCGGCACGGCATGGCTCGCGATTTCAGTTGGAAGGCGGCGTCCTCGGGCTACGAGCGACTGTATCAGGACGCGCTCTGAGCTGCGCCGCCGCTTGGGGGTAGGGCTGGGACTGGGAGCTCCTCACCGCATGGGTGACACTTTCTCCTCACCGCATGGGTGACATTTTTGAATGGGAGGGGTGCTGGGGAGGGAGCGATCAGCTCCCTCCCTGCGAGTCTCTAAATTAAGATTCCAAAG